>CAZEZQ010000490.1:0-4977 GCA_964516245.1 uncultured bacterium
ATGACACAAAGTATTTGAATTAGAGGAAAATGAGAAGATTTCGAAAAGGGGATGAACTCAAATTGAATGTCAATTTCGCTGGTAGCGCTTTGGTAGCGCCTTATTTTACTGAAGCAATCGTTTTGATGTAAGTCTAGCAAAATCAATACGCGCCGGCAGGGATTCGAACCCCGAACCTTCTGATCCGTAGTCAGATGCTCTATCCAATTGAGCCACCGGCGCAGTTGTGATGATTGCAAATGAGTAGTATATCCTTCGAAAAGCTAAGTTCCAAGTGTTTTTGATGAACAATTTCGTGCTTTTTGCTAAACAATCTCTGCTATAGCAGAGCCAGTATAAGATGCAATAGTGCGCAGGCGTATATGCTGGCTATGATGTCATCGATCATGATTCCCATCCCCCCGTGAATGTTTTGTAACTGGTTGGCGGGGGGGAGCTTGGCGACATCAAAAATGCGGCACAGCACAAACGCGGGAATCGTATATTGCCAACCGGCGGGTATCAGAAATACTGCCACCAAATAACCGGCAACTTCATCGATAGTAACCCTTGAATCATCTTTCTTTCCTGTCATGTTTTCTACCACATCACCGGTCCAAATGCCGATAGCGGCAACCACCACTATTACTATGATTCCTGACAGCCAGTTTTCGATAGTAAACAATTGGGGGAAAAACAGATTGTGCAACAGAAAGGCTATCAACGCCCCCCAAGTGCCTGAGGCGGGCAAATGGCCCGTCCAAAAAGTCGAGGCAATAAAATAACTGAAATGTTGGACGTACGTAGCGTCTTTCAGCGTTGGGTCAAAGCCGGTTAAAGGGGGGCATTTAAGTTTCATTCGTTACGGGTATCGATCTCACGGATGGCATATCCGTATAAGTTTTCTTCATCCACATCATCAATCCGAACTGGAGCAAAACAACCGGGGAGTAGGTTTTTCCCTCGAACGAACACCTGGCCATCCACATCCGGCGCCTGGCCATAAAACCGGCCCCAATAGCCTTCTTCATCATACGACTTGCGGTCGATCAGAACGGTTAAAATTTCGCCTTTATAATTTTTGTGCTTTTCAAGCGCACGTTCAGCCGCCCATTCTTGTACAGTACGCAGGCGCTTTTCTTTGATGCGGTCTGAAACTTGGTCCGGCAGGTCGTTTGAGGGCGTGCCGTCTTCTCGCGAGAATGGGAACACACCCACACGATCGAAATCAATTTCTTTCAGAAGCGCAATCAAATTTTCAAAATGCTCGTTTTTCTCTCCTGGAAATCCAACGATGGCAGTGGTGCGCAAAATCAAATCCGGCCGCGCTTCGCGCATGCGGTCAACCGCCCGGCGAATGTGTCTGTCGTCTGAGCCCCGTTTCATCAGCTTCAACATGTGTGGGTCACCATGTTGGATGGGTAGATCCATATACGAAACAATTTTATCGCTTTTCGCGAAAGCATTGGCGATATCCTGACTCACCAAATGGGGATACATATACATCACCCGAATCCATTCAATGCCTTCAATGTCTTCCAGCTGGGCCAACAGCTCATGCAAAACAAATTTTTTGTAAAGTTCATAGCCATACGAGCTGGTGTCTTGGGCTACAATCACCAATTCTTTCACACCGCCCGCCGCCAGGGCTTTGGCTTCGCTCACAATTTCTTCCATCGGACGAGACCGGTGCTTGCCGCGAAACGAGGGGATGGCGCAAAACGAACAGGTATGCGAACAGCCATCCGAAATGCGCAAATAAGCCATGTGTGGGTCTGTGGTTAATAATCTGGGGGTAAAGGGTGAGGGTTGAGGCATCAAATTGGGCTGCCGGGCTCCCAACGATTCCCAGGCGATTCGAGTGAAGGTATCTTTATCCTGCACGCCCACAAAGGCATCCACTTCAGGAAATTCATCCAGCAGTTCCTGCCGGTAGCGCTGGACTAAGCATCCAACAACAATCAACCGCTGCCAGGGGTTTTGTTGGCGCAATTGGGCTAAATCCAAAATGGTTTCAATTGATTCTTCTTTGGCTGGGCCAATGAATCCACAGGTATTGATCACCAACAGGTCGGCTTCTTCGGGTTCATGCACCAACACCATGCCCTGCAATGATAGCTGAGCCATCATTTCTTCGCTCTCCACCAGGTTTTTGGGGCACCCCAACGAAGTCAGGTGATATTTGAGCACCCGGTCTGGTGTTTGCGTTCGATTTGAACCATACGACTGTGGATCTAATACCATGAATTTAACTCATTTAAGCTAAGTGTTTGCTGGGGTGAGGATTATAGCATCTCACCAATCTCCGTCCAGAGCCATTTTCCCTTCTTCTACGCCGTTGACATATTCTATAGATAAAAAGTATGCTTTATTTGTATTTTATGAGAACGGCAAAACAATTTTTATTTATTCTATCACACATTTAAAAACAAGAGAAAAACGATGGATGTTATCGACGTAAAAATTCGTGACCGGCGCTATGTCGGCCGATTTAAAGAAGAACTGTTAGATTTAACCCCCAAAACATATTGTCTCGTTGAAGTGGATGGGGATAAAGAAGTCGCCAAAGTCAAATCCCGTCCATACACATGGCACGATGAGATTCCCCCAGACGGAGAAGTGTTTGTGATTCGCGGCATGGAAAACGAAGATTTTATTGTTCTCGACGAAAACCGCGATTTGGAACGCGATGCCTTTCGGGTTTGTTTGGACCGCATTCGCGAGCGCGAATTACCGATGTCATTAGGAGCAGTGGAGCGCAGTTATGATGGCAAGAAGATGCGTTTCTTTTTCACCGCCGATAACCGCATTGATTTTCGTGAGTTGGTAAAAGATTTGGCCTCAGTCTACAAAACCCGCATTGAAATGCGCCAGATCGGCGTACGCGACCGGGCCAAAAAGATTGGTGGTTTCGGCATTTGCGGTGAAGAACTCTGCTGTTCGCGATTTTTGCAGAAATTCGAACCCATCACCATTCGCATGGCCAAAGAGCAAAACCTGGCTCTTAATCCAACCAAAATTTCTGGACTCTGCGGGCGCTTGATGTGTTGCCTCTCGTATGAGGTGGATAGCTATACTGAAGCACGGCGTTCGTTCCCACCCAATGGAACCGTGGTGGATACCCCTAACGGCGAGGGTGTGATTACAGAATTCAATTATGTGAAAAACAATGTCACCGTGCGCCTCGATGAAAACCGCTTCGCCGAATGCACCAGAGAAGAATTAAAAATTCTCGGCGACAAAACCGCCCAACACAAAAAGAAATTGGCCCAAGAAGAAAAAGAAAATCACATTGACGAGGAATTGAAACAAATTTCGGATGAGTGAGTTGGATTGATAATAATTTCTAACAAATGGGATGCATCTGTACTTTTAGTCTCTAAAGAGAGATAAGTTCCATGATGTGTATGGGTGGAACATGTTATGAAATTCTTTTTCGATACGCACATTTTATTTATGCAATCGTTATTTATGTAATCGCTTGGTTTTTAATTTTTGGAATCTCTAAAAAAATATGTGCAAAATTGATGCGATTTTTTGAAAATTTGCTCTAATGTGGTAATATAACATTAATTCAAAAATCGTGAATCAATAAAATGGTAACCGCCAAAAAAGAAAAACCGGTTAAATATTCTGTCCGGAATCCCTTTTGTGCGACTGTCACCCAGTCAATCCAGCTCTGCGCTCTTAGTCCAATCAAAAATATCCGGCATATTGAAGTTTCATTGAAAGGCTCTGGTCTGAGATACACCGTGGGTGATTCTCTGGGGGTTTTACCGCTCAACTTGGCTCCGCTTGTTGATGAAACCCTTGAAATTGGGAAATTGGATGGCGATTTCGAAGTCAAAACTCCCCGCGATGGGGTCATGCCGCTGCGCGAAGCCATGCTGCGTTCTTATGACATTACCAAACCCTCTCCCAAGTTTCTGAATTGGGTAGCCAAGCAATCTGGCGATGAAGAACTTCTGGCATTGACTGAATCGAAAGATAAAAAAGCCATCAACGATTTTCTTTGGGGGCGTGAGGTGATTGATTTGTTGCTGGACTATCCTTTTGATGCTGATATAGAAGAGTTTGTTTCTCACCTCAAGCCGTTGCAACCCCGGTTGTATTCAATCGCCTCCAGCCAGCTGGAGTTTCCAGAAGAAGCTCATCTCACCATCGCATTGGTAAATTACACAAGTTTCAACCGCAATCGCTGGGGAGTGTGTACATATAATTTATGCGAGTTGTTCAATGTCGGTGACCAGATCCCTGTTTTTGTTAGCGTAAATCGAAACTTTCGCCTTCCTGAAGACTCTGATGTGCCCATTATTATGGTGGGGCCAGGAACGGGGATTGCGCCTTTCCGCGCCTTTCTTCAAGAGAGAAGAGCGCTTGGGTCTAAGGGCCGCAACTGGCTGTTTTTTGGCAACCCCTATTCCAAAACCGATTTTCTATACAGGGACGATTTTTTCGAGATGCAGCGCCAAGGGGTTTTGCACCGCTTTGACACCGCTTTTTCACGCGATCAAGAAACCAAAATCTATGTTCAACACCGCTTGTTGGAAAACAGCCGGGATATATATGACTGGCTGGAAAATGGAGCCTATTTTTATGTATGCGGTGATGCAGAGCGCATGGCCAAGGATGTGCACGATGCTTTGCACAAGATTGTTCAGGATGAATCTGGATGCAGCCGTGAACAGGCTGAAGAGTATGTCAAACGGCTTGACGATGAAAAACGCTGCCAGCGGGATGTTTATTAGCAATAACCTCTAAATACTGACAATCCGGCAAAAAGTCTTTTTTGGAGCGCAGGCGTCCCCGCCTGCAACAACATACAGTGTAAATTAGATACCCTCATTACGATATATTGTGTGGCCATTTTCTGGATCGGACTTTTTGCCGGCTTGTCAATACTAGCCAACAATATTTGAAATTTTGCAAAATCAAAATCCATTGGGAGGGCGAATTCGCCGCGGCGAATGAGCCGGTTTAACCCACTACCTTCGATTC
>CAZEZQ010000491.1:0-4977 GCA_964516245.1 uncultured bacterium
CGATACCGGGAATACCGTCGATATGACCACCATGATCCACAAAATCCACATGGGCGCCCAATTGCCTTCTGTGGAAGCGGGTGGAATGTATAAAATCATCGGTTTTCGCCAAAGCGTGCATGATTTTTCAGAAGTCCATTATCCCCAACCCATTATGAACTGCAATTCCTGCCATACCGGTGAGCAAGGGGATATTTGGAAACGCGCTCCCAGCCGGCGCGCATGCGGCTCCTGCCATGACGACGTGAACTTCCAAACCGGAGAAGGTCACGGGCCTGGTATCCCGCAAATGAATGACAGCAGTTGCCAAAACTGCCACTCAGCAGAAATGGGGAATGCGTTTGATTTATCTGTTCCCGGCGCCCACATCATCCCACAAAATTCTCCCAATCTGATTGGTATGAATGCAGAAATTATTGAAGTAATGGATACTGGACCTGGCCAGCAACCCATCGTGCGCTACCGTGTTACAGCAGATGATGGCAGTGTGATTAATCCGGCTGATACAGGAATCCTGGCAATTACAATGGCGGGACCGGTTTCCGAATACACTCATTTTATACGCGAAAGCGCCAATCAGAATTCCACGCAAGATGGCGATTCTTTTCTTTACACGTTCACCGAACCCATTCCAGCCGATGCCGAAGGAACTTACGGTTTTGCCATTGAAGCGCGCCGAGAAGAATTGGCATTTGATGCAAATAGCAATGGTGAATTTGATGAAGAAGATGATATTCAAATTGAAGAATCCGCTTTTAACCCTGTCTATTTTGCTGCCGTAACTGGAGAAGAAGTGATGGAACGGCGTCAGATCGTATCGCAGGAAAAATGTAATGCCTGCCATTATCAACTCACTTTGCATGGCGAACTGCGAAAAGACTTGGACTATTGCGTAATGTGCCACAACAAAAAGCAAAGCGATATTGGACGCCGTCCGGAAGGTGTTGAAGGTGGTGTCTCAGTTGATTTTGCATTGATGATTCACAAGATTCATCGCGGTGCTGATTTGAACATGGATTACACTGTTTATGGTTTTGGCAATCGTCCTCATAACTATAACGATGTTGAATTTCCAGGTTTGGAAAACAAATGCACAATTTGCCACATTGAGCAAACGGAACTTCCGTTAGCAGATGTTGTTGAGCCCATCGAATTTGAACAAAAAGATGGAACCCTGGTAATGGAAGAACCGACAACTTCTTCATGTACCTCATGCCATGATTTGGAAGAATACATTGGCCATGCCAATCTCAATACTACAGACACAGGCATTGAAACCTGCGCCGTATGCCATTCGGCTGGCAAGATTGCAGGAATTGACGAAGCGCATGCGTTGAATGTGTTCTTGAATGTCATCGAAAACCAAGGCCCGCCAGAAACAGGTGTGGATCCCTGGTATATGCATGTTGAATAGTCGAATTGCTTTTACATGAATACAAGGGGCGGGTGAAGTATGAATCCGCCCCTTTTTTCAAAAAAATGTTGCATATAAGTGAATTATACTATTCGAATTGTGATTGAAATGATGTAAATAAAATGGATGATAACTTTCACAAAATGAAAGTTTCATATAAATCAATAGACATATTTGGAGGTCCCCATTATGCGTAGTCTCACCCTTGTTTTTGCCATTGCCTGTCTCATCGCACTTATCACGATTCCTCCACAAATATCGGTTGTGGGTCAAGAAGGCGAAGAAAAGCTGGAATATGTTGGTGCCCGGAGATGCAAGATGTGCCATAACAAATCTTCTACAGGCAAAATTCATGATGAATGGGCTGAAAGCCATCATGCCAATGCCTTTGAATTATTGAAAGGCGATGAAAAGAAAAATTCTGAATGCTTGAAATGCCATACCACTGGTTATGGTGAACCCGGTGGATTTGTCAGTTTGGAAGAAACAAAAGATATGGTTGGAGTTCAATGCGAAATGTGCCATGGCCCGGGCGAAAAGCACATCAAATCACGCAAGGGAAATGTGATTCCCAACAAAGGCAAACCCACTGAAGAAACCTGTAAAAAATGCCATAACGATACCAACCCGAATTGGGATCCGGAACGCTACACCAAACCGGATGGAACCAAAGTTGGTTTTTATTATGAAGAAACTGTCAAACAAGTGGATCACTCTGAAGCGTTGAAAGCAGCCAAAGAGAAATAATATTCTTTGAAATGGGTTATGTGCGATTATGAGAGAACGATACCAGCACGTGAAACAACAACCACAGATGTTCAAATCTCACGTATTCACTTTGGGCTTGTTGGTATGTTTTGTGTTTCCCATTTCGACATGGTGCCAAAACGGGCCGGAGGTGAAGAGCGCAACACCTCCGGCTTTTTTGGGCTCTGTGGATTTGACTGGAAACCTGCATACCACCTATCAATTTCGCAGCACTGATGGCAACGATGACAACGATATCTACTCGTACTTGTCTCTTCGGTACAATGATATCGTCAAAGATTTTATTGATGGCGCTTTTTCGATGAGTTGGCATGAAGATTTGGATGGAGTGACCTCGCTGCGCCCGATCGATGATTTCGATCCATTTTTGGATTTGGATCAAGCAGCCAGCAACATCCGCTTCAAATATTACACCGGCTATTTGGATATTAAGCATCTGATTTTTGACGACAGTTATTTGAGAGTCGGACGGCAATTTTTGGAAGATATCGATTTTGCCCATTATGATGGAGCGACATATAATTTCTCTCCTATTGAACGACTTGATATTCAATTGTTTGGTGGCCGCCCCATCACCTACTTTTCATCCACAAGCGGTGATGCAATTTATGGGAGCAATTTTGAATACCGGTTTACCGATCAAACCAAAGCGGCCATGAGATACTATCGTTACGATTCGGATCCATTTGAAGATGATTTGGCAGCGGTGGAAGTTTGGCATTTGTTTACCCCCAGCATCCAAACCCATGCCGAATTTTCTCTTCTGGATGGTGATCCTTACATTTTGAAAAACGATTGGTTTACCCGCTATGATGCTCTGGATATGGATGTGAATACACAGATACTTCATCTGTTTGAAGATGTTAGTGATCACACCATCAATTTTAATCCATTTTTCCCATTGCTTAATAGTTTTGAACCGTTTACCTATGGCTCGATCTTCGCCACCAAAGGCATGGGAGAATATTGGAGTTTGGTCGGTGGTTTTGATTTACGATTTATCGATACCAGCAGTGGTCCCGTCTCTGATAATACGAATCGTGATTTCAGAAGGTTTACCGGCGGCGTCGAAATATATCCCACAAAACAACTTACATTGAGTGTGATGGGAGAGTTTTGGGATGTGAATCCCAATGACGAATTTAGTGGAATCACTGGTGAAGTCGAATATGAACCTACTGATCGATGGACGTTGAGCGCTGGTGTGGATTATGGTGAGTACATTCAGGAATTTCGGGATGAATTTTTGTTCTATGCCGGAAACCAGGATGTCTTCCGCATCAGTCCGGATGTGATCACTTATTATGCCCAGGCCCGCTGGCGGCCTTACAAGAAAATGTTTACCTCACTTGAATTTGAGGTGGAAGATAGTGATTTCGATGAAGACAACTATTATTCCTTACGCTTTGAAACGGGGGTGAATTTCTAATGAAACAAACAATTCTCCCCACAACTCTAAAACTCTTCGCTCTTTGCATAATTGCCATTCTGGCTAGCTGTGACAAAGAGCAGGTGAAATACACATTTCCCCATGATGTTCACTATGAGTTTGAAATCAGCTGTGATTCATGCCATTATCTGGAAGATGAGGGAATCACGAATCCTACCTTTGATTCTTGTTTAACCTGCCATGAGCCTGATGCAGAGACGTTTGCTAGTTGCAATGATTGCCATAATCAAGCGGGTGTAGAAGTCAAAGATGAAAGCATCGTGTCACACTCAGAATTGTTCGCCAAATACTTGCCGGACAATTGGGAAGATGTTGAGTTTCAACATCAAGAATATCTGGAGGGGGATCCGGAAGAATGTATGGGGTGCCACTCGGCTGTAAAAGAAACCAGCCATTCCACATTGGAAAACCTTCCCAGCATGGAAACCTCCATGGCATATAATGAAGAGCATGGGATTTCCAACGAATGTGAAGTGTGCCACACCAAATTAACGGAGTTCACCAAACCTTCAAGCCATGATTCATTTTGGCCTGAAAAGCACGGAAAAATGATGGAGTTCCAAGACCGGGACAGTTGCCTGATGTGTCATCAAGAAGACACCTGCCAAGTCTGCCATCAAACTCAAAAGCCACGAAACCATAACAATTTGTTTCGGCGGCGCACGCACGGCATTCAGGCTGCCTTTGATCGTTCCAGCTGTCTGGAATGCCATCGCAATGACGAATGTGAGGTGTGTCACCGGGCGTCAGCCGATCCAATTCCGGCGGCAAACTTCCACAATCCCGATGCACCTTGTTTGGCATGCCACTCCCCACAAGGGGCGCCTCGTCCAGACAACCGTTTTTTGAAGCCGATGCCGCATCGCATGATGATGGGAATGAGCGCAAGCAAATGTCTGGAATGTCATACATTCTAAGACGTTTATTGTATGAATTGTTGAACTGGAATTCGGGTCATATTTCTCAATCCAATGGGCGATATGACCCATTTTCATTCTGCACTTTAATCAAAAATTGCGAATGTGCCAGTAATTCCCTCCCCAAGATGGGGAGGGTTAGGGTGGGGTTGAGAATGTTTGATAAAAGTAAGATTACACCCCACAACTCACTCACTTCCCAATGTCATTAACTTAAGTTCAAATTGGTTTTTGAATGGGGAGGGCGAATCTCTTGATGAGCCGCTTGAACGAGAAACTTGCTCGGCGGGAGCCTCGCCCTCCCGTTTGAGTTAATGACTTTGGGCTAGGGGGGATTTGTTGTTGGGTTGTAACATTTGATCCCCCCGGCGACTGTGTCGCCACCCCCCTTGATAAGCTGATCTTTACCCACAAATTGTGCACTTGGT
>CAZEZQ010000492.1:0-4959 GCA_964516245.1 uncultured bacterium
TCCCAGCCCCAACGGGGGCGCCATATGATAGCCAGGGGCAATCGCCCCTGGAAAATGAAACACAAAACCCAGAAGGAATGGGCGAAATAAAAATGTTTTTAGATGGCTAAATGGTTACCAACTAAACTAATTAGAAACAAATATTCTATGCTCGTTCTAATTGCTGGGCACAATGTGAGCATTATGACCCCAAACTATCGAGCATTCTAATAATGGCTTCGCGCTTTCGTGCTTCAAACAACAGCAAAGCGAGGGGCCGGGGTGCGCCTATGGCTTGATGCAAAATGATCGACTAATAGTTTGTCAAGCATAAATTGATGGCATAAAGTGATGGCATTCCCAAAGTTCTTCCCCCCTTATTCTGCTGATTTTTACCCACAAGTTTGGAGAACGTTTTTTGCCCCCCTTATTAAGGGGGGTAAGCACCGCAGGGGCTGGGGGGATTCGGCGGTATGAGAAAAGCCAGATCCATCATTTCAACTTTAACAAACTACGAATTCCCATTCATATAGTTAAACGAAAACTGCATTTCACCCCTTTTGATAGAGAAATTTTTAGCCTTATATTATACCCTTTATCCCGGCTCAAAAAAAATTTTCAAAAAATTTTTGGATATTCTTTATCTGTTTTGTAAAATTAATATGAACTCTATCCATTTTTATCAGAAAGGAATTGGGAATGTTAAAAAGAAGTGCATTACTAGGATTACTCATTGTTTTCGCTGTTTCACAGGGGTTTGCTGGTTGGGTTATGCTCAATCAAGAACAAGCTGTTCCTGAACCCGAACCGGTTGAAGGCGCCTTTGGAACAGGAGTGGTCGAGCTAAACGCAGCGGGTACGGAATTGTCTTATGATATTACCGTTACCGGGTTGAGCGGTTCAATCAATGCCGCTCATTTTCACGGCACCGCTCCAGAAGGCGAATCTGCGGGTGTGGTGCGTACCATTGAATTTGAGGGCAATCATGCGTCCGGCGTTTGGACTCCCTCTGACGATGAACCGTTGACACCCGAATTGGCGCAAGCCCTGAGAGACGGTCTCATTTATGTCAACGTTCATACAGAACTCAACCCACCAGGAGAAATTCGCGGGCAGGTCCATATCGGGCCAAGTTTTAATGCGAGATTGGATCAAGAGCAAGAACTCCCTGAACCCAATCCAGTAGAGGGAGCGGCGGGAACCGGCTTTGCCCTTCTGAATGAAGACGAAACAGAGGTGCAATATCAGGTTACTGTAACTGGGTTGTCCAGTGCTCCCAACGCCGCGCACTTTCACGGCCCTGCTTCTTCAAGTGAAACGGCCGGGGTTGTAAAGGGGATCAACATGAGTGGCGTATTTCATGTGTCAGGTGTATGGAGCGTGAACGACGCAGATCAAACATTAACTCCAGAGTTGATTCAATCTTTAAAAAATGGGATGCTCTATTTCAACGTTCACACAGACCTCAATCCACCAGGAGAAATTCGCGGCCAAATTATCCCGGTTGCGCAATCTTCGTCTGTCAAAACATGGAACGCACTGAAATAAGCACTAGCATATCAAAATCGGTTACATCAAGCGGCTATTTGAAAATAGCCGCTTTTTGTTTTTCCCTCTAAGCAAAAAAAACGCGGGGTAAATGTAACCCGCGTTTGGGATAAATGGTGAGAAAAACGGCTCGAATCAGCTCTGTGTCTTGGTTCGTTTTAATCCAATTCTTCCAGAATTTCTTTCACGATTTTACGAATCATTTTTGGGTTAATCTGCTGGGTCAATTCTTCTTCTTCATGGCTGCCGTCATCATTTTCATCTTCTTCATGGTGTTCATAGCGTGGGTGGTGTTCGGGTTTTGGAGCGTGATGGGCGGGGGGTGGTGACATGGCTTTGTGCATAATGCCTGCTTTGATGCTTTCCAATAGGTCTTCGCCATGTTGCTCCATCAACTGATTGCCGATAAAGGCGCCCAAAAACACCAACCCTTTGGGGAAGCGCAGATGCACATCGGGCTTCTTATTGCCGGCGGGGTCGATATCCACCTGAATAAAGTTGGCGGCTTCGGGTTCATCCCCGTTCACTTCATCCACATACACATGAACGCCGTTTTTGCCCATGTTCACTTCGATGATGCTCTTGCCCTTCATCGAGGCGAAGTCATTCTTTACTGAATCGACCAGATTGTTGAGCTTCTCTTTATCAGCGATCAACGCGCTCAAGCTCGAGGTTTTCACGGCTTCCAGCACGTCTATTGGCACCGAAAACGAGACTTCAGCACCATCCGGCGCGTTGATTTCCCCTCGAATCAGCAAGTCTCCGGCAAACGAGCTAGAAGCGAACACGAGGCACATAATACTTGAAAAGATAGTTGTTTTGGTCATGATTGGCTCTCCTTATGGGATGTTTTCAATTGTCAGAAGGTAATACGGAGGAAGAAGGAGGGATATTTAAAAGAAAGTGAATTTTCAAGTATTTTCATTATTCAATTGGATATGATTTTGTATTAAATATTCTTTCACTCGATTCAGAAATTTATGGGCATTTTCAATCTTTTCTTTTACCTCATCCTGATGAGGTTCGAAAGAAGAATCATAATCGGCCGTACTCCTCATGTTGTATAAATCACTTATAATGCGGCCAAATTCTTTATCGAATATTCCACTTTTGATGAAGAGTTCACCAAATCGATTCCGCAACCCACTATGTGAAGCAGTAACCACATTCTGCACAAGAAAAGCCGCCTTAGCTGCATACAGAACAGAATAATAGGCTCGAGATAATGCACCGGTATAATATTGATTCCCAAAAAGCAATTCAGCCGATTCTAATGTTTCAACTGCGCGTTTCCATTCCAAGCGAATTGCGTTGTGATTCATCCTACGGCGATTCCTTCTTGATCCACAATTGATTGAAATACAGAATTCTGCTCTTTCAATAAGTTCCATTCATTTACTGTATACACATGAATTGAAGGGGTTACATTCAATTCAAATGCTTCATCATATCCGGCATAACGAATCTCTTTTTTTAGCACCCAATCTCCATATTGAATCAATACCAGAATATCCAAATCAGAATCAGGATGAGCGTCCCCTCTGGCTTTGGAGCCAAAGATTTTTATGCACCATATCAAATCAGGATATTGCTTCTGCAATTTTTCTTGATAGATATTTAGCCAACATTTTTCATTAGGGCTGAGATTCATGATTTCCACTTAAATTGAATTTTTGTCCATTATATCTTAATACAAATATACAATTCAAAGAATTTCAGTTCCAAAAGATTTCAAGTGATTGAATATTAAGAATATTAACCTCACTCTTTGCGTTCGAGGGCGAGTAGGGTGACATCGTCATCGAAGCGTTTGCGGTGCGCCCATTCTTTGGAGGATTGCACCGTCAGTTTGAGCGCCATATCGAGGGGGATGGCGCTGTGTGAACGGAGGGAATCGGCCAGGCGTTTGTAGCCGAAGGGATCGCCGTTGCGCATGGCTTCGGTGAGACCATCTGAATAGAGGATAAAGCGGTCACCCGGTTCGAGTTCGATTTTTCCGCTTTGTATGTTGGTGTTGTTTTCTTCAGAAAAAGCGCTGATCACCACACCGCTGGGCTTTATGTAAAACTGAACCTCTTTGCCATCTTTCTTAACTAATAAGGGGGGTTCGTGCCCCGCCCGCACCCACTTCACACTCCCTTTGCGGGTATTCAAAATGGCGTAAACCAAAGTGCAGAATTTGAAGCGGTCTCCGGGGAAACGCTGATTGAGCAAGTGCACCACTTTTTCGGGGTCGAAGAGGTCTTGATGTATATCGTCAAATTTTTCCCGTGGTTTGTCGGGGTCGTGATTGGCTGGTGTGGTTTGATCGATCATACGCGAGAGGGTGACCGAAAGCAGGGCCGAAGGCACGCCGTGGCCCGATACATCCAGCACATAAAACGCCCAGTGATTGTCATCCAAGCGAAAGACATTGAGCAAATCGCCGCCGACGAATTCAGAAGGCTCGAATACCCAAGAGAATTGGTACCCGGAGATATCGGGCGAGCGTTCGGGGAAAAAGCCGCGCTGAACTTTGGCGGCGGCCATTAAGTCTTGCCGCATGCGTTCGTTGGCATTTTTTAGTTCTTGCTCGGCTCTGACGCGCTTGGTAATATCCCAAAAGATGCCCTGCATGCCGATCACATCCCCGTTGGCGTCATGAATGGGGGTTTTCACCACATGAACGTATTTGACGGCGCCGTGGGCCACTTGGTTTTCTTCCACCACATCCAAAATCTCATCATTTTGGATCACTCGCCGGTCGTCTTCACGGTATTTTTGAGCCAGTTCTTTGGGGAAAAAATCGTAATCGTTTTTGCCGATTATTTCTTCGATGGGGGTATCGAGCAGGCTGCAAAAGCGTTGATTGACAAAAGTGAAACAGCCCTCGAGGTCTTTACAAAACAGGTATTGAGGGATGTTTTCGACCAGCGAGTAATAGAAAGCCTCAGTGTCTTTCAGCTTGAGGTCTTTCATTAATTTCTGAATGATTTCTTTGTTCGGAGCCTTCTTCATGATTTCCCACCCTAAAGCCGATAGAAGACCAATCCATATCATATGTTGCTACTGTAGAAGCTATCACAATTTTGCCAAAACGAATAGCGGAAAATTCACAAATCCTATTTTGAAGTCAAATAGCGGTACTCATGGCCTGCATATCCGAATGGCAGCGGGCCACTTTGGCGCGCATCTGGGCGTTGAGAAAATGGGGCACGGCCATAGCAGCCAATATCCCAATAATGGCGGCAACGATTAGCAAAATTAAAGTACATGCAGAGTTTCTCATCATTGCATTTGTTTATTTCATCCTTATTATAAGAATAGACAAACTGGCAAAAAGTCTGATCCAGAAAACGGCCAAACCATATAGAGTAAAGCAGGTATCTAATCTGCATTGTATGTTGTTGCAGGCGAGGACGCCCACCAAGGCGCGTCTATGACCTGCGCTCC
>CAZEZQ010000493.1:0-4955 GCA_964516245.1 uncultured bacterium
TCCGGCTCGGCGGGAGCCTCGCCCTCCTAGGGGTAGTGGAAAAATCCGGCTCGGCGGGAGCCTCGCCCTCCCGAGGGGTAGTGGAAAAATCCGGCTCGGCAGGAGCCTCGCCCTCCTAGGGGTAGTGGAAAAATCCGGCTCGGCAGGAGCCTCGCCCTCCCGAGGGGTAGTGGAAAAATCCGGCTCGGCGGGAGCCTCGCCCTCCTAGGGGTAGTGGAAAAATCCGGCTCGGCAGGAGTACGCCAAGGCGCATTTTCAGCCTCGCCCTCCCGAGGCGCTTTCTTGCGGCTCGGCGGGAGTACGCCAAGGCGCATTTTCTACCTCGCCCTCCCGCTTACGTTAATGATATTGGGTTAGGAGAAGGTTAATACCGAGTGAGAAATTCGCCACCACTGATGGAAGCCACTTCATGGATTGTGCCATGAACATACGAGTTTATTCTCGCGTGATCGTTTGCGTTCATATCAAATTCAACATGAACTTGCATGGCTGGTTCGATCTCATTGATTTTGAGAAACACACTTTTCCGATCGTTTGACAGGGTCGCTTCTTTGATCTCCCAATGGGTTCTTCCTTCATCCCCATCCAAATTGATATCGGGAGAACCGTATTTTTCGCTCCAACGGTAATTCCATGCACTTGCAGTGTAGTTGGAAGCGTTTTGCGAGCTCATCTTATCCAAGGGTTCTAAAAATCTGAGAATTATGCCATCCTGCACAGCATGAAAATTGACGGGAACATTCATAACTTCTGCGTTCATTTTCACTCGGTAAAACCCACCGGGATATTGGTTATCCGCCGACCAACCGAATAATCCACAAAGATACAAATCCCCATCATGAGGATGAAACCGGCCGCGCATGATTCCAGTTGGGAATTCCATGGGCAAAGGAGTCACCCCACCCTGCATGATTCCATTTACGTTTTCTTGGAGAACCAAGAACGGAGTGCCACGCCCATACGACAAACTGATTAGATGGTTTCGAAACGGTTCCCACTCATCATCAATCCAAACAAACGAACTGGGAGAGCGGTCAATGGAAGGATGAAGCCAAATGGCGGGCTGCACAAAATTGTCCACTCGAATCTCTTCCACCCATGCCCACTGATTGCCATGGAACTCACCGGGTTGAATTCGGGTTATCTTGTTTGCAGGCATCCAATGGCCTTCTTGATCAGTGCCATATAACACACCATTTCCATCCAAACAAACACCATTTGACGCTCGAAACCCCCGGGCGACAATTTTGGATGTTTTCCCATCATTTGATATTTTCACCAAGGTTCCATGGTAAGGATGCCTGGCAGGCAAGCCGTGTTGAGCACCCTTCATGGTATAAAAATTACCGTCTTCATCGGTTTGCAGTTCCATGCAAGGTTCGTGAAAGTGCTCGGAATTCATAATGTCGTAATTGAAGTTTTCATAAAAATCAATTTCTTCATCACCATTCAAATCGTGCAATCGGGTCAATTGGTTTCTATCAATCACATAAATCTCATCGTCAACAATTTTTAATCCAAGCGGCTGATGAAGACCGGTGGCAATACGCTGCCAGGACAAATGGCTCATATCATCTTCTATACCTTCGACAGTCCACACATCGCCGCTCCATGTACAAACCGCTGCACGGTCTCCATCAGAAAAGAAATCAAATCCCCCAAAGCGCATCCATGAGTCCCAGGGATTTTGTTCTGGATCTGTCACTTCCATAATTGAAAAAGATTTATTTTGCATATTCAACTCGTTTTCCAAACGGGATAAGCGAGCGGAGAAATCTTCAAGATCGGAGTAAAATCCTTGGTGTTTCAACATATTCATTGAGTTGGCCTGGTTTGACGGCGGCATCTGCAATGAAACAGTATCATTGTTTTGAACCCAATGAACTTCGGGTTCATCACCCGCCACCCCATACATCTCGGCAATCCGCACACCAGCACTCGCAATCATGGATTGAATTTCATCAAACGAGAGTTTTTTATTGTAGATTCGAAGTTCGTCAATCTTGCCGCTGAAATATTTTTCTTGCGGGAACGTTTTGGATGTATATCCAAGCTGCACGATATGGTCATCCAGATTCCATCCCGGATTCATGGGAAACTCTCTTTCCACTGGGTTTTTCCCATCCACATATAACACTGCAGATGAAGAATCATGAGACCATAACAATGCGATGTGATGCCATTTTCCATCATTCACTTTTTGATGGCTTGAAGCAAGATCACCAACCCACCCCATATCAAACGTCACATTTCCATCGCGAACAAACAGAGATATCCCACCTGGTACCCATTCATGATCCGGTAATGTTTTCGAGAAGATTGATCCATCGAATTCAGTGTTGACCCAACAAGTGATCGACAAATCGGTGTCCCGCAAATCTACTGCATCAGCATTCTCAATTACGGCGTTTCCAATCCCTTCAAACTCCAGCGAACGCCCCACAAGCCCTCTACGCCACCGTGTTTCATTCAATTGGATATTCCCCGCACTCCCCTCTTGTATATATGCAGTATCTCCTGATCCTTCATCAAATGTCCAATACCCAATCAAGTATTCTTGCAGATCGCTTAATGTATTTTGTATTTGTGCATTATCTTTTTTTGATGTTGCGTGCACAAAAATGGTATTGTTCACAGGAGCAGGGAAATCAACAGAGTCATGGGTATCGTGTGAAAGCAACATGGCGTCGCCATCCGCGATATTTGCCACTTGGATCAATTGCGTTTCATCACTGGGTTCAAATACATACTGATTGGCCTTGCTGGTAAATTGCAGTGGAGAACCTTGTGTGTTTAAGTTTTCCTCCCACCGCCGGGGCCCCCCGTTTGTATAGTCTAAAAGCGTATCGGATTGCTTGCTGTTCTTCACCAAATCAGAAAAATCTTTTAATTGCGTCTCTTCACCATTCCAAACAAACAAATCAAACTGTGTGGCATGATTTTGTGGTGGAACAACCAATCGCAGATGCCCTTCTTCCATCACCCACCGTGAATCCGTTGGCGTCCCCTTTGCTCCAACAGACAATTGATTTGATGATTGGCGGTCAAACACTACAAGTGTCTCGTCAGCATTGCCATCCATTGCTTTTAACGTATCGGCCGATAAATATTGTGGAGAGGAATTTGTTTCATACAAAATTTCTACTGTATGTTCAATGTCTCGTTTTTTCATGTGGATCGTTCTAGTAAATGCACTCACATCTTCATAATGTGTAAGACTGGGCATATCAAGAATGGAAGTTCCATTCACTTCATACGAAAGAATGACTTTATTGTTATGAAGATAGAGGCCCTTCCAATGCCCCCAATCAGAAGGTAGATGATTGTATGGAAACGAACGGGGATCGACAAAAGAACCAAATTTCCCCCATCCAGGAATTGGCTGGGTCACCCACACGGGTTCTCCATCGATCTTTGGATGAACGCCATGCCGGCCATCAAAGACGATTCCATTCAACTCAATGAAACCTTCCTGCCAACCGGCACTGTAGCGCAGCAAGTTTATATCAAACAATACCGATTCATCATGTTCGCCATCCCAGTTACGGCTTAAAGGAATTGCGATTCCTTTGTACGCAAAATTTTCAGAACTCACTTCGATGGCGGCACTGAGATAGGGGCCATAATCCATATCCAGCCATTTCTTTCCTGTTTTTTCTTCGTGGGCTCCATCATCTGCTGATACCGAAACTCCACAAAGTTGAATGAATAACAAGAATATAAATGCGATTGGTTTTGACAAATTCATAAGGCCAGTCCTTCACGTATCAAGGTTTCAGAGTGTTGAAACAACAGTTATCCCAATAACAGATACCTGCTTTCGAAGAGTCATCATGGCAAATTCATGAAAATTTTCTATGGAACATATCCAATAAACCTATTGAATTCAAATCTCAAAAAGAAATCAAAAATTGAATGACTAAGGATTACAAAGGGTTTAGATAAAATTGGAGATATACACAGGAGCCCCCACTCGCCGTGGTGAGTTCTATCAACAAAAAGTCAACCACACTTACCGGAATTGCCGCAGCATGCGCACATCGTTTTCATAAAACAAACGAATATCGCCGATCTGGTATTTCAGCATGGCAAAGCGCTCGATGCCCAAACCAAAGGCAAAGCCGGTATATTTTTCTGGATCCACACCGGCATATTCGAATACCGCCGGATTCACCATGCCGCATCCAAGCACTTCGATCCAGCCGGTCCCTTTGCACAACCGGCAAGCCGAATCGTCACCGCCGCATTTGTAACAACTGATATCCACCTCAGCACTGGGTTCGGTAAAAGGGAAAAAGGAAGGACGAAAGCGTGTTTTTGTATCCGGTTTGAATACGCGTTTTACCAACATATCCAATGTACCGCGCAAATCCCGAAACGAAATGCCGTTATCCACCACCAATCCTTCAATTTGGGTAAACATGGGTGAATGGGTGATATCTGAATCACAGCGGTACACCCGGCCCGGCGCAATCATACGCAAGGGGGGCTTGTGGGTTTCCATGTATCGTATTTGCACAGGGGAAGTATGCGTTCGCAAGACATGCCCGCTTTTCATAAAAAAGGTGTCTTGCATATCCCGCGCAGGATGGTCTGCTGGAATGTTTAAGGCTTCGAAGTTGTAATATTCAGTTTCGATTTCAGGGCCTTCGGCAATATCATAGCCCATTGAATAGAAGAATTCTTCGATTTCCGTCTGTGTGCGCATGAGAGGGTGAAATGCCCCCCGCCTCGGCCAAGTGCCGGGCAGGGTTACATCAACGGCATCCTGCTCTATCTTGCGCTGGCCTTCTTGCTTTTTCAGAGCCGTCAAGCGGTCTTCATACACTTTTTCCATTTCGTCCGCGACTTGGTTTGCCATCTGGCCCACTTTGGGACGCTCTTCGGCGGGCAATTTGCCCAGGCCGCGCAACACCGCTTTTACCTCGCCTTTTTTACCGAGATATTTCACTTTG
>CAZEZQ010000494.1:0-4954 GCA_964516245.1 uncultured bacterium
ATCCAATCGCTGTTTTGGATAATGAGGATCTAATGGAACATATGCGGCTCCCGCTTTCCAAACGGCATAAACAGCGATAATTGCATCAATGCAACGATCTATATACAGGCCAATAAACGACTCGGGACCAATTCCACTTTTTCGTAATAACGAAGCGAGTTGGTTGGCACGATGATTCAGCTCGTCATAGGTTAATTGCACATCCTGGTCAATCACTGCTATAGAATTCGGCTGTTGCTTGGCTCTGCTTTCAAAAAGTTGATGGGCAAATTGTCCGGTCCATTCCGGTTTTTCTGTTTGGTTCCACTCATTCAAAATTTGATCTTGTTCAGTATTAGATAAGAATGTGATCCATTGATAGGGTTCGGTAGGTTGGTTGACCAAATTTTCAAGCAATTGGTGATACTGAAAAAGCATTCGGTCAATCGTATCTATAGTAAACAAATCGCTATTATATTTGAACTCGATGATTAACGAGTCTTCTGTTTGAATGATTTCCAAAGTGAGGTCGAACAAGCCTTCTTGCTGGCCAAGAGGAATTGGTTCGATTTGTTGGCCTGCAAACTCTACCGGTCCATCGAGAGAGGTGGCCACCATTCGTTCAGCCAGGTGTGCCATCTTCTGCAAGCGTTGCATGACGAACACCACTTGAAATAGGGGAGAATAACTGGCATCACGCTTGATCTTTAGCCGTTCCACCAATGCGGGAAATGGAAAATGCTGATGTTCCATCGCTTCTAGAACAGTGCTTTTCACATTTCGGCATAGTTCAAGAAAAGTGTCCGATCTTTTGACATCCGAACGGATTGGAACCGGATTGACAAAATAACCGAGAGTGTTTTCAAATTCCGCTTTGCTTCGACCGATCAATGGAGAACCAATGACAAAATCTTCTTGATTGCTATACCGCTTTAATAACAATTGGAACGAAGCCAATAAGACTGTGTAATTTGTAAAAGAATGTGCTGCTGAAAATTCACGAACTTGACTAGCCAATTCCGGTTTCATATTCATTGTACGGGTGGAACCGACAGACCGCTGGACGCTTGGACGTGCAAAATCGGTTGGGAGATCCAAAAGAGGAGATATATCTTTTAGCTGTTTTGACCAAAACTGCCATGAGCGCTCTCCTTCACCCGATTCCAACCACTTGGTTTGCCATTGAACGAATTGTGTATATTCGCTTGCAGGCAAGGGTAAATTTGAATGTTGTTTTTGTGCTGACGATTGGTAGAGAGTGTGAAATTCATCAAGCAAAAGCCACAACGACCATCCATCGATGGCAATATGAGGCACACACAGCAATAAAAAAAATTCTCTTGGCTCATATTGAAGCAATTGAATTCGAAAAATGGGACCGTTTTCATAATCAAATGGTTTTTGATAAACACGATTGATTTCTTGATGGGCCCATTGCAATGGCGTTGTACCGGTTGGGATTGAATTCGAATGAATTAAATCCATGTGAATGGATTGCTTGGCGTGGATGCATTGGACAGGCATGCCCTCCCGGTAATGAAATGTGGTTCGAAGTACAGGATGTCGATTCAGTAGAGTTTGAAATACGTCTTGCAATCTATCTATTTCAGGTGGAAAAAGCATCCGGGCGGCAAAGCCGACATTATACGCATGGCTCGTTGGTTCCAACTGTTGCATATACCATAAAGAACGTTGTCCATAAGACATTGGAAAAAAAACATAACCATTTTTTTGTTCTTCTTCCAAAATTTCTAAAATGCTCTCTTTGGCTGATTGCAAATTTGAACGCAAATCAGCTGTCAACATTCCTTTAGGAGTGTTGATATTCAATTTGCTATCTTGTCGGTAGAGTTCGGCTCCTCTTGCCCGCAAATGCATAAGCAACTGAAATGCATTCATAGTTGAATCGATTCCCATTCCTCATTCTCTTGGGGTGATTCTTGAATTAGTACCGATTCGATTGGCTCATAATTCAATTGTGAAAGTATAAATGAAGTATGTTCGTCCACACTAGAACCTTTTAGAAAATTGGAAATGGGTACCACTATCTCTAAATCACGTTCGATGCGGTTTTTTAATTCAACAGCCATTAAAGAATCCATCCCCAATTCCAACAGAGATTGATGGGAAAGAATCGCAGTTTCATCTAACTTCATGATTCGTTGCAATTCACCCATCAAAAAATTGCGAATTATTAGAATTTGGTTCGATTTATCCTCATTCAAAATCTTCTTTTTGAGAGTACCATTTTCTTTAGAAGACATGGTGAATAATGGTTGATCGTTCATTTCGTGAGTTGATTCCAACAAAGCCGCACCAATTAATTCAGGACAATAGCGAATCCATTCCGATGGCGAACCGGGTAACACAATTGTGTTGCAATTCTGAATTCTCTCAACGATATTCAGACCCGAACAAAAATCAATCGTTTGCAATTGATTATTCTGAAAACTCTGTGTTAAAGATTGTGCGGATTCACCTGCATCTTCCCAAACTCCCCAGCAAAAACTGGTAGTCGGCGCTCCAACTTGACGGCGAAAAGAAGCGAATGCGTTTAGGAAAGAATTGGCGGCGGCATAAGCAGCATGTCCATGAGGACCTATCACAGAAGAAGCGGAAGAAAAATAAATGCAAAAATCCAACTCCTTGTTCTGAAACCCATTGTGTAGATTCAAACTTCCGTTTACTTTTGGTGAAAGTACAGAGTCTAAAAACGATTCATCCATTTGGGAAATTGGTTTTATGTTGAGATTTCCCGCGGCATGTACGATCCCACACAAAGGATTCTGAAGTGGAAAAGATTGAATCTTATCTATTGTTTCTTGTTTCGTCACATCGCCAGAAACACAATGGATGGTTGCGCCTTGTTTTTCCATCTTGAGAATCAATTGAATGATGTTGAATTTTGAATGATCGTTTGAGATTTGATTCCATGAAGAGCGGGTTGGCAAGTTACTACGGTTAAGAAGTATAATTTCACGTGCTCCCCGTTCAATAAGGCGCTCTGCAACTTGAATCCCCAACACACCGGCTCCTCCAGTAATCAGATAAGAAGCATCAGACCGGACCGGTAATTTCGTTTCCTTTTGATTGCATTTGTGAGAGGGTCGCAATCGGGCTGCCAATCGATCTGTTCCTCTGTAAGCCAGTTGAATTTCGTTTGATTGACCGTGAAATTCATCGAACAAAATTGTGGCTTTATCTGAGGGATCTAAATTTGAATCCAAATCGACAATTCGAATAGAATCCCAAAGGTTTTCGTTGGCTAACGAAAGACTGAACCCTACAGCGAGTGATTGGCCATACTGAATTGTTGTGTTTCGACCGGCAATTTCATTAGAATCGCAAGTTGCAGCCAATAAAGATTTAACCTGAGTTGTTTGATGCTTTGAAAAGGCCTGAGTCAAATTCATTAACGACAGGCAAGTTCTTCTTTTGATGTTCTCGATGCTATCATCATTGGTTATCGAATAACACCACAAATATAGCACATGTACGTATGTACAAAAATTGTTTTGTATTTGATAATCGATCAACTGTTGAAACTGATTTCTGTCTGATGGATTCATTCGAATAGTATGGCGATCCATCCATTGAAAACTTTCACCTATTTCTACGACTATATATGGGATGCCTTGCTGTTCTAATTTTTGGATAAAGGCATCGCCCACGTCATCTCTATACCGAAAAACGTAATACATGATATTGTTTTTTATAATTGCATTGGAAGCATGGAGGGGCTTGGAAATCCAATCCAGCTGATAGAGCCAATCCTGACGGAAGGAGGGTGTCATCTTCCCTTCTTTGGTTTGCGTGTAATGTTTATGAGTTTCAAGCAATCCACATTTTGCGTTCCGGCGGTATGATTTATGCTGCCAAGGATAATTCGGCAAAACAATTTGCTGCCCGTGTTGGTGCGGGAATGCTTTCCAATCGATTTGAATTCCACGAGTATACAATTCACTTAGTGAATCATAAAAGACTTTTTGATTATTTTCGTACCGTCTCATAGAAGGCAATACACTATAGCTGTTCGGATTGCCGTTGTGAATGAAGTTTTTGATATTAGCTGCCAATACCGGATGTGGAGCAATCTCTATAATATTCGCATTGTGCGGTTCTGTTTTTTCGAATGCTTCTAGAAACTGTACTGGATGCCGTATATTTTCTGCCCAATACGCTCCATCCAGTTTCTCTGTGGATACCCAGTCACCTGTGACTGTAGAAACCATTGGAATTTGAGGGGGCTTGCAATCAATTGGACCAACATGGTGAAGAAAATATTTTTTTGCCGGTTCCATCTGCCAGCTATGAAATGCATAGTTTACGGGAAGAAGATTGACTGGAATCTCATCTTGTTGGAGTGCGTCAGTCCATTCGATCAGCTGTGCGGCATCACCTGAAACCACTGTAGAAGAGGCATCATTGATGGCAGCGATATCGAAAGTTTCATTCCTCGTTGGAATTTTTTTCTTCACTGCTTCTGGGGGGAGATGAACAACCGCCATCCGTCCAAGATTCAATAAAGATGACATTGATTGACCACGAATCAGTATAATTCGCGCAGCCTCTTCGAGAGTAAGAATTCCAGCCGCATAGGCCGCAGCCAGTTCACCCATGCTGTGGCCTACAACGCAATCGGGTTGTATTCTGTATTCTTTCCAAAGTTCACATAATGCGACTTGAATTGCAAAGATCGCAGGTTGGGCAATTTCTGTTCGATTCAAACGAGAATGTGCTTCATCTTTAAAAAGTTCTTCCGTCAAAGACCATGTTGCCCATTGTGAAAAAATAGAATCCATTTGGTGAATTCTATTTGCAAAAACCGGTTCAGTGTCAAATAAAAATTTGCCCATCGTCGGCCATTGCGGTCCTTGACCACAAAATACAAAAATCGTTTTAGTATGACCAACAGATATGAAGCTGCCTTCCTTCCAATTGTCTTTATTACCCAAAGTATATTCATTTAACCGGG
>CAZEZQ010000495.1:0-4952 GCA_964516245.1 uncultured bacterium
AGATCCTAAATCTAGCGCGTCTACCAATTCCGCCACTCTCGCAAAGGTCTCGCGTTCAGTATTTTAGCTGGCATCTTCAATTGCCGCAACCTCTGATTTAGGTAAAAAAACTGTTCCCGTCATCCTGAGTATCCTGCACATCCTTACTACCAGATTCAGAGAATATGCTTATGCTGGTATCTGTGAAATCCATTTCCTCCATGTTATCTGTGCATACCGTTCAGACAATATATCATGCCCGCAAGTCCAACCCATTCACTTGGTCTATCTCATCTTCCAGCGGTTCCGGTTCCAGCGATTCAGGCACTTCATCCACCCGCACTGTTAGGTTTGGTGAGACGAATCCTTTATCTTCCAGCGCTTTCTGCAATTCTTCCAGCATGGGCTCCAAGAAGGCTTGCACCTCTTGTTTTTCGGTAACAATCGATACTGTCAACTGTGGTGAGTGCCAATTGAAGTTGATCCACATGGGGCCAAAGGCGGAGAGTTCGAAACGCAGATCAAGCGAGCCCTTTTCTACTTCATCTTCTTTTTGATAGCGCAATTCCAAATCACGTGTGTCTTCGCCCTCACGAAAGGGGACTTGCAGAAAGATTGTAGGAAAGGCCTCCTGCCCCTGTGGCGGAACATTCTTGAGATGCTGGGCAGAAAAATTTTCGTGCAGCTGCTGCGCTTGTTGAATCAGCTTCTGCAGCGTTTCAAGCAGTTTGGGGTCTTCGGTTTGCGCTTGTAACTCCATCAGCAGTGTTATCAGTCGAAGCAAAGTCTCACCCAACGTCCCGCTGCTGCTGCCTTTTTGCAAACCCGCTTCCGCACTGGTTAACATGTTTTTGATCAGTTGCTGCAGTTCTTGTTCATCCTTAGCAGAAGCCAGAGCATTCATGTCGATAAACTGTCTCGCGAGCGCCTGCCGGTGATCACGTAACTGCCGGCGTTTTTCCGGGTCGATGGCCCATTCTTCTTCATCGATATTACGGTCTAATTGATCCAGTGATGAGAGCAGCTGATCCATCGCTTGACCCGGCTTTTGTTTTTGTGAAAAAAGTTGTGTGATCAGCGAAAGGATGCTGCTATTGATCGGCATCCCCCGGCTGAGCAAAAATTGCAGCGAAGACAATTGGTTGGCTGAAAGTTGGGGCAATACCTGGGCTAGTTCCTTAAGCACCAATGGATTCAAAGGAATCCCGGCACGTACAAGAGCCTGGGCCAGCATTTCGAAGTTGCTTCCCGATAGCCCCATCTGGGCCAGTGCCTGTGCGACCGCTTTGGCGCCCGATTCAGTACCACTGCTGGCTTGGCCGCTAAGCGCCTGGCCTTGATGCTGCGGTTGAATGTGAATCTTGCCCCCACTGAGTTTGGCCAACACCTGTTGACCCACTTTAAGGTTCAATGCCTTGGCATCAACATTCACCTTATGCCCGCGGATATTCACCTCTGCCCTGTCCTGCTGTTGCGAGGTCACCACCCCCCGCTGCGGTCCGCTCTTCAGCAAAGCCATCAACGCTGACGATTTCACCGTTTGAGCCAACAGTTGCGCAGTTTGTACGGGCACTGGATCAGGCATGTTGATTCCTAAAACTAACGAAGAGAATTGTTGTCGTTACGTCTCCCCCAAGATAGGGGAGATTTAGAGGGGGTTGTAGAAACATGTACCAACTAATCTTGAGCATTCTCAACTCCCCCGCCCTTCTCAATCTTGGTCTGATCATTACCCACAAATTATGCACTTGGAATTCACCCCTTATTAGGGGGAATACGGTATTTCTCATACCGCCAAATCTCACCAGCACCTGCGGTGCTTACCCCCTTGGTAAGAGGGAAAAAACATGTTGTAAGGAGCACCTCACTCGCCCAGAGATCTATATCAACAAGAAACACGAATGTAGGGTGGGTTTCAGCCCACCAACAAAGTGTATGCATAACCAATTAGAATCTCAGAACTTGCATCAAGAGTTTGATAGTAGGAGAAGGAGCCGCTTTTTTGTATTTTAAATCTGAACATATTTTTGACAATCACTCCAGATAGGTCACTCCAGATAGGTTAAACCTTCTCGAATAGAGAGCTTGATATGATCGGCAAGACTGTGCACGTTCAGCTTATCCATGATCCGCTACCGATGGGTATCCACAGTTTTGATGCCCACATGAAGACATTCGGCGAATTCTTTGGAGGTTTTCCTTCAGCCACCAATTTTTTGGGAACTATCACCATGTGATATTAGCATTCCACTATTTGCATTCCCACTTTACATGAGATAAACTTTGCCATTCGTGCATTTGGTTTTCCTCTCTACCCCACAGAACTTTCCCTGAGGAGAATCTAATGTACACGCCGGAACGGTTAAACCTTTTGGGGTCGCACGGCCATAGGTTGAGATTTTAAAAAATAGTATTTCTGTGAGAGGCAATATATGAAATGGGCTAAATTTCAACTAAGAACACATAGGGTTTCTACTTTCGTATTATCCATATTGCATACAATGTCTGTGTTGCATTCAAAACTTGGCTTCGTTTTGATCGTTATTGCATCCATTAGTTTTGTTGCCCAATACAACCATTCCAATGAAAGCCAAAGTCATTGGCCTCAATTTCGTGGGTATCGCGCGAAAGGCCTTGTATCTGGCGCAACATTGCCCACATCTTGGAATATTCAATCAGGAGAAAATGTGCTTTGGGCCGCCGATATTCCCGGTTTGGCTCATGCGTCTCCAATCATTTGGAAGAACCGTATTTACGTCGCAACCGCAGTTAGTGAAACAAAAGCTGAATTGAAAGTCGGCCTTTATGGGGATATCAACTCTGCGGAAGACCAAAACAAGCAACAGTGGCGTTTGATGGCATTCGACAAAACCTCCGGAGAACTCATTTGGAACCAACTTGGATACGAAGGCATCCCCACTTCGAAACGGCATCCCAAAGCTACGCATTGCAATTCGACTCCTGCAACCAATGGGGAATTTATCGCTGCGATTTTTGGTTCGGAAGGCTTGTTTTGTTTCGATATGAATGGCCAGTTGCAATGGAAGAAAGGTTTGGGGGACATGATTGCCGGCTTTTTCCAAGTGCCTTCCACCCAATGGGGATACGGTAGTTCACCGGTGATTCACGAAGGGAACGTGATTGTACAATGCGATGTGTTGGAGAAATCGTTTCTCGCAGCGTATGACCTGAAAAGTGGGGATGAAATCTGGCGTATTCCACGGGAGGAAGTTTCAACATGGAGCACACCAACGATTGTTGACGTCGAAGGGAAAACGCAAATTTTGGTAAATGGATGGCATCATATCGGAGCTTATGATTTTGAAACCGGGCAGGAAATTTGGAAATTGGATGGTGGAGGGGATATCCCAGTACCAACGCCCGTCACAGCGCATGGCCTGGCCTTTTTTACGAGTGCGCATGGAAGGTATCGGCCGATTCGCGCTGTGGATTTGAACGCCAAAGGGGATATCACTCCTCCTCGCGTTCGTGATACCAATGAAGCCATTGCATGGATGCATGAGCGCAAAGGCAATTATATGCAGACACCTATCGTGGTTGGAGAGAATCTCTATGCCTGCTTTGATAATGGGGTTTTGACCTGTTTTGATGCGAAGAGCGGAGAAATTCAATATCGAGAACGGCTTGGTATGGGCGGGAGAGGATTTACGGCGTCACCCGTATCGGATGGGCATCATATTTATTTCACGGGTGAAGCGGGACAAGTTTTTGTTGTTCCCGCCGGGGATGAATATTCATTGTCTTCCGTAAACAAACTCAATGACAACTGCCTGGCAACCCCAGCGATATCTGATGGTGTTTTGTATTTTCGAACTCAACATAAGCTGATTGCCATCGGGGAGAAAAAGGAGTAGATACTATTATGATTACTCCAATCGTGATTTGGAGTTTTCTTAACGTTTTGGAGAGTGTCCATTGCTGTTCTCCATTCTTTAGCCGGTCTCCGATCCCGTTACGCGATCACATCAATATGCTACCCGATGCCGCGAACAATCCTGCCGATTAATAGCCATAAAAACTTATCCATGTTCCAAATCAACTGGCACTTCAATAATTTCTATGCCGGTATTCCGAATTTTATCCAACATGGGATTGCTTTCGCAATTCTGATCTGTGATCATCATTTTGATTGAATCCAAACCACACAGCCTGCTAAGTGTTCGAACCCCAATTTTACGACAATCTCCTAAAAAGACAGGATTTGCAGAATTTGCGATCATAGTTCTTTTTATTAAATTATTTGCCACAAATTTCTTGGTCAGTGGGAACCATTTTGCAAATCGTCATTTGTATTGGCATATTTCTACTTTCCGGTTTATTTCGCCAACGAAAGGATGAATATACCCAAAAAGTGAATGCTTTTTTTTCCAGCGTTTAAACACGCCAGTCCCTCCTGCCAATATCCCCCAAAAAGATCCCAATTTTAAACAGAGTTTATTGTTTCTGTTGACTATTGTCTTCTTGTTAATTGGTTTGTTGTTTAAGGCAATGAGTCTCACTTCGATCACAAAACTCAATGGCCAGCTTTCCTTTTTTGTTGGATTGTTATGTTTTTTCACCTCGTTACTATTATATTGGTCTTCGCATCAACAAATTCAAAAAATCATAAAGAATGGAAACGATGATAAGTGAGGATGTAACAGGTTAGCCTCTTGAAGTAAAAAACCTGAAAATTCTCTATGAAAATAAACCTTACGAAAAAAACCGAAAAATATAAGTTATTTATTGTATGCGCCTGGCGCGATTCGAACGCGCGGCCTACGGATTAGGAATGAATTGGTCTCATTTTTTATTGCCTGAATTCATTAAACTTATGCAAACGGAAACAGGTTCTTCTATCAAATTTCTATCAATTTAGTTGAAAAACCCCTGGATTGCCCGGGGTTTAGAATACAGAGTTAAAACAAACTTAATCCTTCTTTTTCACATAAATAAACGCGGTCAGCCAAGCC
>CAZEZQ010000496.1:0-4950 GCA_964516245.1 uncultured bacterium
CCCCCAGCCCCTGCGGTGCTTACCCCCCTTGATAAGGGGGGCAAAAAACGTTCCCTAAACTTATGGGTAAAGATCAGCCCCCAAGCATGGGGGAGGTTAGGAGGGGTTGTGGTTACTCCCACCACTCTCATTTTACACCCAATTTCGCCAATAACTCCCGAAACCATGTAAGCGATTGTTCCAGCACCGGCCCATCGCATTCCAAACTAAACACGCCGTCATACCCATTCTCCAATAAGATTTTGACACACGCATCGATGTTTTCCGCATTGACGCCTTCACCGATGGCGCAGTGGCTCAATGCAATTCCGGTCAGTTCACCCCGTGCGGCTTTTGCCAGATCTTCACTCACATCTTTGATATGCACATGCTGAATTTTGTCTTTGAACTCTCTCACAAATTCCACTGGATCCTGTCCCGCAATAAAGGTGTTGCCGGTATCCATATTCATTCTCAGATACGGTGAATCATAAAACGACAAAATCTCACCCATAAAATTCAGGTTGGTGGTGTAATAGCCATGCGGTTCGACATTGATGGTGATTTCATGCTGTTCCGCTTCTTTCAATATCTCCCCATAGGCCAATTTCATCACATCCAAACCCTGTTGGTCACTCATCCCTTCAGGACGGGTCTTGTTGTCGGTAGTGTCAATATACGGGCATCCCGCAAGTTTGGCCCATCGGATGGAATTCTTGATATACTGCACGCCCAGCGTTAAGCCGTCATACCGGCTGAGTGGATAGGCAGCGTCTAATTGGCTAAACCGCACATCCCGCCGTTCCATCGCCTTGCGCCACGACACCGGATCTTCATTCAGAGAAATGTGCGGAAAATACCCAAGCGATTGAATATAGGCAACCCCATCGATCACCCCGCATTCAATATGGCGCAGCTTGTGCTCATGGGCCCAATCCACACACTGCTCAAAACTCTGAAACAAACTGTTAAACGCATCCGTATGAAAACCAATCGATACCATAATTTCCCCCAATCTTTCATTCGTTGTTTGCAGTGATCCGTGTAATCCTTCTATCCCGTGCCACCAGTGGTTCTAATCGTTGTTTGCCGTTTTCCTGTCTTCCTTTCCTCCTGCCTTCCTGGTTCAGACAAAAAATAATTCCAAACAACTTTAAAAATATCAATACAGCTTCACGCTTCCATACCGCATCGTATTCCCCCTCTGTCCAAACAAGTCAATAAAATTCGAGGGCTGGTTGCCCGCGCGAACCGTGTTGGTAAAGAAACTCGTGAATGGGACATCAAACTTGACTTTTTTTGCTTCCCCCACATTCCCCTCTCGATCAATCTCCGCAATGAAATTCGATGCGATGCTTTCTCCTTTTTTCGTCCCGCTCATATAATAAATCACAAACAAGCGCTGGTCTTCCGATACATGAAGCCGGGCTCCCCCCAGACGAATATCGCCGAGACCTTCACCACCTTCAAGAATCGTTATTCGTTGAATCACTTTTCCCTTTCGAATGATTGCCAATTCCAATGAGTAACGTTGTTTCGCTTGCGGAAAGAATTTTTCCCGCAAACGTTCGTCGATTGCGCGTTCTGTCCAAAGAACGAACACTGTACCGTTAGGATGCGCATACACATCCCAAGGCGTGATCCATCCGGCGGTTTTGTCCCGGCTGGCGATTTCCACCCAATCGTTAAATTCTCCGCTGGTGATGTCGTCGCTCCATGTGTAAAACAAGCGGCGAAAATCGTAATCCCATTTTCGTCCGGTCAATTCATACTTATACTCGCGCCATTCGTCATACGGCTCGATAATATCACTCACACCCAGAAAGAAGACCTGCCGGTCTTTGAGCGCCACCGCCGGGTAACACAGCCGAACCGGCTGCGGTTTGTCATAATCTTCTTCATACGGCCACTTGAGCTTTCCTTGTGCGGACCAATTTCCTTTCGAATCGCGAAACGACCATTCCGCATGGGCATCACCGCTATTCTGCAGCAAAAATAATTCCTGCCGCTCTCCATCGGCAACGAAGGTCCTGTACGAATGCTCGGTGAATTCCGGATCTCCCTCCCATTGGGGATAATGCACGTTTGGATTTTCCCTCAGCCGTTTCAAATCAAATTCCAATACAGTGGGTTTCGCTGGCCCGTTATATACATTCGGCTCGGTAAGCGTTGGATTGGTCGAGTAAAAAATCCGCCCATCCTCGAATACCGTTAATGGGCCTGGTTCGCGCGTCCGTCCAGTACCACGAAACACCTGCTCCCAATCATTTTCCTCTCGGGCAAACAACAAGGGCAGGCAGTTGTTCAAAGGTGAAGCTCCTTTGATCGTCTCCATTCCACTGGCTGCAGCCAAATCGCCGACTCGAACAATGCACGTATTCCCCCGGCACCACATGGGGCCAGACCCATTGTTCATAGGTTCGAATTCATACACTTCCTCCTCCGCGAGAATGCTAGGCTGCAATACTGCATCCTCTGCTTGTGCGGGTAGATAAAACCAGAAAAGCATGAATAGGATTCTTGAAAAGAAGATTGTGAAATAATGTGGAAATTGTTTTGAATTCATTTGTTGACCTTTATAAAAGTATTATGTCAGTACCATAATAACATATTGCAACGCGATTTATGTTATGATTGATCTTCGCATACTTTTTGAACCAAAAATAGTTTTTTACAAAAATATGGACATGAAAAATCCAAGTGATTTCAAGTGATTTTTATACATTATGAACGATCGTAACTTTTTACAACCTGAACATTGGGTGACGGAAGAAATCCGAGCGGCCATGAATGTTACAGAAACCAATCTGGGCGTGATCTTGCATCGCGCCCGCCTGCAATTGCGCCAATGCCTGGAACGCCATTGGTTTCTGCATGGCAAAGACCAACTTTTCACACCACGCACTGATTCTCTATTGATAGTGCGTATGGTATACTGCATGGAGTTGTGTAGGTGAATTTATTTAACTCATCATATCACAACCTTGATTTCTGAAGTTGTTGGGAGGGCGAGGCTCCCGCCGAGCTGGAGATTGATTTCACGATTGGCCCTAACTCACAGCTTACAAATCAATTGTATCCATTTAGCCGAAAAAAAATTTTCCAGCCCCAACAGGGCGCCATATGACAGCCAGGGGCAATCGCCCCTGGAAAAAAGAAACATAAAACCCCTAGCCCTGTAGAAATAAAAATGCTTTCAGATGGCTAAATGGTTACAAATCAATTAATAAATTCAGCACGCAAGAAATGTGAGTCCCCTCAATGACTGTATCACTACAACATGAAATCACAGTAGGCCTAGCCGAACGCAGTTACAATATCGCGGTCGGGACCGGTTTGCTGGATGCCATCGGCGGCCGGGCCCAACACCTGGGCTTTCATTCTCCAATTCCTATCATTACAGATTCCAACGTCGGGCCGCTCTACGCCGAACGGGTAAAACAATCACTCGAACAGGCTGGATACTCAACCAATGTTATAACGTTCAAAGCCGGTGAAGCCTCCAAACATCTGGATACCGTATCCCAACTTTATGACCAAATGGTGCAACTGCGTCCCGAACGCAAAAGCGGACTCATCGCTTTGGGCGGTGGGGTGGTGGGGGATGTCGCAGGATTTGTTGCCGCCACTTACTTGCGCGGCATCCCATTCATACAAGTGCCCACAACGTTATTGGCGCAAGTGGACGCCAGCGTTGGAGGCAAAGTGGGCATCGATCATCCGGGAGGCAAAAATCTCATCGGTGCCTTCCATCAACCCCGTGAAGTGGTGATCGATACCGGAACTTTAACAACCCTGAGCCAGCGTGAAATCCGCGCTGGCCTGGCCGAAGCCATCAAGCATGGCATCATCGCCGATGCCGATTTGTATTCATGGACCGAGCAAAATTTATCCCGCTTGTTGCAGGTGGATTTGGATGCCTATAACGAAGTCATCCCCCGCAACTGCCAGATTAAAGCTCATGTGGTTGAACAAGATGAACGCGAATCGGGCTTGCGCGCCATATTAAATTTCGGCCATACCATCGGCCACGCCATCGAAGCGCTCACAAAATATTCTCAATATTTGCATGGAGAAGCCATAGCCATCGGCATGCTGGCCGAAGCGCAGCTCGGCAGCGAACTGGGAATCACGCCGGTCGAAGAGGTTGAACGAATTCATGCTTTGCTTAAACAAACCGGTTATCCACTCGATAAACCAAAGATCACAGCGGATGAATTGATCGAATCCATGTTTCGCGATAAAAAAGTGGAGAGTGGAAAATTACGATTTGTTTTCCCCAAACGCATTGGAGACGTCGTGATTCAATCAGTGGAAGATATTCAAGCCATACGCCGTGTATGGGAAAACGACTCAGTCTAACAGAAATTCATGACAACCTATCAATTTCAATGTCAAGAAACCCATAAAGAATTTAATGCAGAAGCAAGCAGGGTAGAACAATCTCTCTTGCTTGGGATCCTAACGCTTGGATTCATTCGTCACTTCGCGTTGTACTTTCATTCCCGCTCGCCTTATACGGGAAAGCGCAATTGGCAGTTGCTTATTTTACCAATTATACTGCTTCTACTCACGGCAGAATTCTGCCGTGAATTATACTACTTCGTTCAATACGCCCCCCAACAAATCATTCGAGAAGCGAGCTCGGCTGAACTCCCCGAAGGCATGCAATACGATTCACCGGTCCAAACCGAAGATCTCCCCGCCATTGTTTCCTTTGTATGGAAAATCGGCTTGCTGCCCTACATCGGAGGATTCATCACCACTCAATGGCCTTACATCGTATTAGCATGGTGCACGGTAATTCTCTTGATCAATTTTTCTTTCCCCTCCATCTACACCAAGCCCGGTTAAAAAACCAATGTCTGTTGCTAACGATTTACATATGAATTAAAGAGAGGAGGGCGAAGCTCCTGCCGAGCCGCTTAACGTGTAGGCCATACAGGAGGGCGACGTTGAAAATGCGCCGTG
>CAZEZQ010000497.1:0-4945 GCA_964516245.1 uncultured bacterium
GGATTTAAAGGGCCTTTAACTAAAAATTAGGCACAAAAGTAATAATTTAGGTGTTATCCATTTCGCCGCCACCGAAAAAAGCGCTGAGCGGATTATTCGCATGGGAGAAAATCCCATACATGTACATTGCACCGGCGCGCCAGGACTCGATTCCCTGCTCAAGTTTCCAGCACTGACAGACGAAGAACTCAACCAAAAACTTGAAATTACGATCCCCAACCCATTTGCCTTGGTGGTGCAGCATCCGGTCTCAACCCATCCTCAAACCACGGCAGATGAAATCACGGCTACACTCGAAGCAATAAAAGCTAAAAAGATTCCCTGCATACTCAGCTATCCTAATTCCGATGCGGGCAGCCGTGAGATGATTAAAGTCATCGAACGCTATGCGGAAGAAGAGTGGCTGACAACGTACAAGAGCCTCACCCGGCTTATCTTCACCAACTTATTGCGCCGCGCCGCCGTATTGCTGGGCAATTCCAGTTCCGGCATGCTTGACGCCCCCAGTTTCGGCACCCCAGTAATCAACATCGGCGAACGGCAAGAAGGCCGCGAACGGGGGAACAACGTACTCGACATTCCCCCCGAACAATCCGCCATCGAAAAGGCCCTCACCACTGCCCTCACCGATGTAGCCTTTCAACAACAATGCCGCCAATCAACAAATCCCTACGGAGACGGCCACGCCTCCGAACAAATCGTGAAGATTTTGAAAGAAGTTGATTTGTTAACCCCCAAGCAAGAAAAACGATTAAACTTGTAGGGTGAGCTTCAGCCCACCAATCATACATAATTTTTGATCATAAATGAATCGAATCTTATTATGTCCATACCCCCTCTTATCAAATTTTTCAAAAAACACAAATATGAGATTTTCAATGATCTCCATCATTATCGTTTTTTTACTGGTATGGAGAGTTCCCTCACTATTGCAAAACCAACGTTCCGCGAAAATAACCGAACTTCAAAACCTGCTGAATCACATCGCTGAACGATTTCTCGAAAAACCATTTTTCTTTTATGATATTTACATGAAAGATGAATTAACTCATTATCCATCCATGTGGAGCACCCGTTTTGAATTGAATGCCAAAGAGCTAAGAAAAATCTTTCCCGATTACCATCCAGCAAAAACTACCAAAGATAAGGTTTTTTACTTTGAAGGCGGTCCGGCTGGGGCCAATAAAAAATTTTGGAGAAACTACAATGAATATAATCCTGAACGTCATTGGGTATACGTCTTCGTAAACATCAACGGGATGAAATACGATTATTCATATGGCAACAAGCAAGGCAAAATGACCTTTCCCCCTCCCAAATACAAGTATCAACCCAGCAATGGGCTAGACAGCCAGGGGATATTGTATGCGCACACGTATGAGTTGTATCAAACAGATAAGAAATAAACTTCAATCATATATTCTCTAGGCATAAACAACTTCATTCAGGATAAACACACCTATCTTACTTACACTATGCTTTTGAGCAAATTGCTCTTTGTTGGATTGCAAATAATTGAGAATTGAATCTTTGTCGCTCAATGTTTCAACCATTACATAAAGGAATAAACCATTATTCCGCAAATTTGTCTTCAATATCTCTTGCTTGGTGCAGTACTCGAGTTATTTCAATATACTCTTTAAAGATACGATAGTATATTGTGTACTGGTCAACAACATAACATCGTAGCCCTATTTTCAAATCATCTCTTGCCGGTCCAATTTCCGGAAAATCAACTATCATTTTAAATTTATTCGTTATTGAATAAATTTGTCTATCTGCGTAATTCAAACTATCTAGAGCAATGTGATACCATATTTCATCCAAATCATTTTTTGCTTCATCCGTGATGTAAATATTTCTCATTCGATTTTGCTCAACTTTGCTCTCCCGCGATTTATTATATCTTCAGCAAGTTGATTCATGTCATCCGCTTCGTATTTCGTATACTGCCCATTCTCTGCCTGTTGAATTCCGATCTCAATTTCTTTTTGAAGTGATGCTAGTTTTTGTTCTTTCGTTAATTCTTGATTACGCAGCAATATCAATGCTTCACCGATCAATTCACTGGATGAATGATAAGCACCAGTTTCTACTTTTTCTTTTACAAATCGTTCTAAGTCAGGTGGCAGTGAAATATTCATAGTAATCCTCGATATCATTTTCTAATCATCCATTATAACAGAATCCATCTAAATATTATTCCTCTCTTCACTCCCCCGGCAATATCACCCGGTACGGCATCCCCTCACGGGGATCAGGAACCTTACGCGCGTTGGCGTAATTGTCGCTTACTTCAATCGCATATTGCGCCCCCTGGCCTGAAAGAGGGAACTGCGCATGATACTCAGCTCCCGATCGCTGCATGGGAATCTTGGCCCATTGGCGGTCCCCGGCAAACGGTTTCCAATACAAGGACACTTCGAATATGCCGGAGGGGTCCGAAAACTGTGCCTTTACCTTTACATTTTTTGATTCAGCTTCATGGTTCATACCGGCCACCTTGGGCGGTTCACGGTCTGTGCCCACCGCGGCGATAAATGGTTTGCCTTCAGCTGGAGATAAGATTTCGACCGATTCTCCATCAATTTCACCAATGTAGTAATACTGCACCACACCGTCTTTCACCACGCTCGCGGGGATTTGCGCATAATACACTCCTTCCAGATTCGAGCCATCCATCTGAACCTGGCCCGAAATGCCGTAACTGTTTTGATAATGAACAAACATTTCTTCAACCGGCACCGGTGGGGGGATCGAATACGTCAACAAAATCGGTTCCTCCGGTGGGGAATGATGCACCGGCAAGTGCCCCAGCCCCCGGCTCCATTCGCTGCGGTTCAGCCATTGGTTGTAAGTTTCGGTGATCATCTGGATGTCATCTTGCCAATGGTTATCTGCATCCTTCCAATGGTAGAGACCAGTGGTGCTGCCCACCGTTAGCAGCAACGAGCGATAGTGCTGGCTGGTTTTTTGCTGCACCCGGTTCCAGGCCTTTTGGGCTCGATTGATGTTTTCTGACGCCATTACCAACGAAGGGGCATCACCGGTGTTCAAAAACAAATTCCAAGCCACCGCGGCGTTCACCTGGGCGAGCCAACTGCTTCCCAACGCCGCCAGCGCTTCAAAATCCAACTTCCACGATTCCCACTCCCGCACCGCCTGGGCTTCGTGCTCTTGCAGCAATTCTTTCCGGTTTTGTGTGCCGCGGCTGATCATCGTCCCCGCTTCTTGAATCAACTGCACCGCTTCTTCTGCCTGGCTCACCGCCTCGTTCATCAAGACAGCAGGAGAAACCTTGCCGTCTGGAATTCCAGTGATGGCCTCTTGCGCTGCTTCACGAACGTTTTGAAAGCCGAATGGATCAAGCGGTTCTGTTTCCTGCAGCTCGCTCAGAGGAAACGGAGGTTCCAGTTCCGGCGCAAAAAAGGTTCGCTTGGGGCTCCGCTGGGCAATCGCGTTGATGGCTGGGACCACCCGGCTCGCGCCTTGCAATGCCTGCCACATTCTCAGTCCGGCCTCTTGCCCAAAATGCTGCCGAAACCGCTGAATAAAATAATCCGCTTCAACATCCATGTTGTACGCCTGGCGGCCCCACAACAAATACCAATACCAATCGCGCTCATGCGTCCACTTGTAATAACTCAAATTGGTTTCCGTCTGGTTGGTATACGCATCCACATGAGAGGCGTAAGTCGAATAGGGCTCCAACACAAATCCATTCGCGTTGAAACTCAACGTCGAGCGCAGCGTTTCACGGATAAAATTCAAATTCCCCCAGGGAAATATCCGGTGCGTACCCGCGCTGCGTATTTGAAAAATAACGCCATACTTTCGCGGTTGGTCGAAATAGTTCCTATATGAAGCAATGTTCCAGCCGTTCCCGCGCTCACCCGCAATGGGGTAAGGAAGCCCCAAATAGCCGCCGTTGAAATCCACTTCTATCACCGAGCGCCCCTGATAGTTGTTGATCATTTCACGAACCGCCTTCGGTTCGGAATTGCCCGGATCAAGAAACACCAATGGGTTTTGGGGATGCTCGGCCATGGGCAGAAACGCGAGTTCATCTCCACTTTGAGGACTGTACTGCGGATGGGTTGCGCAAAGTCCGATCCCATCAAGCGAAGGGAACTCATCCAGCAAAGCGTCGAAGGTGGATCGCAATCCACGAAACTCATTCACACCACTTTGCTCGGGCGCATCCATCCCCGATGTTTTGCTGTTGTGCAGCGAAACTCTGATGCCTCTCGCCTGAGCCAGTTCAATCACGCGCTGAATCGAGGTACGCACCCGCTGCGCAATGCTCGGAGATATCTTGCTGGCATTGCTTTGAAGATCGGGAAACAGATAGTTATACAAATTGTGGTATTGCGCCGTGTTGAGATCGTAGACTCCATGAATCGCCAGATAGTTGAAGCGGTTGTGGGCCAACCGGTCCAAAAATCCCGACCAGAACGAATGCGAATGCACCCACGACAATTTGTCTTCCAACGCCTTTCGATGCAGCAGCACTTTGACACCCCGTACGGGGATCGAAGGCCGAAGGCGCACTTCTTGAATGCGTTGGACTACCTCTTGGTTCGGTTCTCCAAATTGAATCTGCTCGGCCACTTCGAATGCCGCATACATCGCACCGGTAGCATCACTGCCCACGGCATACACACGAGAGCCCTGCTCGCGGGAGAACTTCATCACCGTCATCGATTCCGATTCGGGATACACTACGCCTTCAAGCACTTCAAGTCCCGCCGTATTCCCCTGGTTGGGATCAAAAGGGGATACAACGATTTCCAACTGTGAATCTTGTGAAGATTGCGGCCGGCCAAACTCAGTCACTACCGTCCATCCCTTACCCTCTAACACACGCTCCAATTCTTCCATCCCCGTTCGCACCGCCTCTCCAGGCGATGCCTGCGGACAAACAACCATAGCCCTCTGCCCCACA
>CAZEZQ010000498.1:0-4929 GCA_964516245.1 uncultured bacterium
GAAAACTACTAGGTAAAACATCCCTCGAAACCCGTAACGATATTGTTGAAGAAGCAAAACAGATCATCCAAGCCACCGATCCTCAGGCGGTCATTCATGCCCAACAGGCCATGGCGCAGCGTATGGATTCGGTGAAAACATTACAAACCATCACCGTACCCACATTGGTGCTGGCCGGCGAAGAAGATTCGCTCACCCCGCCCGATGCAGCCCAAGTGATGGCGGATGGGATCCCCAACGCCCAGCTGCAAATCATCCCCAAAGCGGGCCATTTAAGCCCCTGGGAGCAGCCTGAACATGTAAACCGGTCGATTCGCCAATTTTTGGAAAACCAAAATTTCAATCAAATATAGAGGGACAACTATGAATGCAACTGAAGCCATTACCGAGCAAACATTGAATATGAGCCGAAGCAATGGACACAGCAAAGCCCGGGTGGGCTATCCCCTGCCTGGCTTTTTGTTGTGGATCACCATCGTAAAAATTTGGGCAGTCGTAGGATTTTTGGTTTATCTCTATGGAGAATTTTTGCATCAAAATTCAGACATATTTTATGAAGTGATGTATCCCGATATCTTCACAACCACCAACCTGATTCCATTGGGCTTTTATTTTCTCTTAATCGCCTTATCGGTGTGGTGGACGATAACCGCAGACCCCAGGGGGTGGGGGCTCATGCTCTATTTCTGCGTGAGTGAAATCGTTTCCTCACTAATTGGAATCTGGCTGTTTCCCCCCTTCTACCAATTTTTAGAGGCCATCGGCCATACTTGGGCCCAATACCCAATGGCAGATTTGATGATGGCGGTTTTTGTCCCACTGATCGTGGTGGATTTAATTTTCATGTGTTATTACTTTTCCGGTGGTGTCATGCGCTACTTTGGGGTTGGAGACAAATCGCGCTTTAAAGCCTTTGTCGTACTGGTCTTCGTCTCACTGGTCGTAAATGCCTGTATCATAGTACTCACCGACACCGTATTCGGCTTTGAAATGATGCAATTGGGATACGAAAGTACCGAAATCAACATCGAAATGCTATTGCAAAAATTGAAACCGCAATGACAACTAACCAAAAATATTTGATATTCTACCATTGTAGGGGCAGACCCAGACCCTTGTGTCTGCCCCGAATGCTTCATCCAAGTTATCCATTAACATCCGTCCAATCTGTGCTCCCGACAAATTTTTCACTCCAATGGAAAAATCTTCCTCCTCTCCTTCAACATCCAATCCAAACCTCCGCCCGCAACAAAAAATCCTTCTATCTCAAGCATATTCAATGCTATGATTGATCCGTAGTTAAAGATACTGTAATTCCAAACCGATAACGATATTGCCGAATCAGGCAATTCTGCGCCAATATGATATTGGCCTGTACTTTGCGTTGATGTTGGGTGGACAATTCTGAAAACTGAAAGTGAAGATTCTCCATGAAAGGGTCTACACCGTTTCTTTCTTTACGTTTCATTTCGTTTCTCGCTATACTCTCGATCGCGCCGTCCGGCTTTGCCGATTCGGTAGTAAGCCGTCTCTTTAACTCATGGAGCGCTTCACCCACTCAGCCACAGTTTTCCCCCCAACAAATTGAAAACGCCACCATTGATACCATTGCGGGCAGCGGCCTGGCCGGTTTCGGCGGCGACGGCGGCCCTGCGGCTGATGCCTTTCTCAAACGTCCTCAAGATGTGGTCTTACATCCAGATGGTTCCCTTCTGATCGCCGACAACAATAACCACCGCATTCGCCGGGTAAACTTGAACACCGGAATCATTTCTACATTCGCGGGCAATGGCATCAATGCCGCAACCGGCAATGTCAAACCCGCGACCGAAGCCGCCTTGGCCTCTCCCCAAGGTTTGGCCGTCGACAATCAAGGCAATGTCTTCGTTTCCACGCTGCATCAGATTCGGCGCATCGATCCAAATGGGATCATCGATTTGTTCGCTGGTTCGCTGGAAGGCGATGCGGGAGATCAAATCCCCGCCCGCCAGGCGCAATTTCGCACGGTCGGCGGGTTGGCCATCGATACCGATGGCGGGCTGCTGCTTTGTGATATGGAAAACAACAAAGTGCGCAAAGTACGTCCCGATGGCATTGTTGTCACCATTGCGGGCACTGGCATTGCCGGCAGCAGTGGTGACGGTGGGCCCGCCACTTTGGCCAACATGAATACCCCCTATGATGTCGCCGTCGACAACAACGGCATCATTTATATCGCCGAACGCCTGGGCAGCCGCATCCGGCGTATTTCTCCCAACGGAACCATTGATACTATTTTCAGCATCAATCAAGATCCAACCTTTTCCCGACCGCGAGGGCTCGCAGCCTTCCGGGATATCTTTCTTTATATATCCAGCGACGATCACATCGTTCGCCGAATCAATCTTTTTACTTTCAATACTGAAACCGTAACCGGCACCGGCCTAGCGGGCTTTAGTGGAGACGGTGGTCCCGCGCTCAATGCGCGAATCAACGCCCCGGGGGGATTGGATGTCAACCAAAACAACGAAGATCTGTTTCTCAGCGATTCCAACAATCACCGCATTCGCCAAGTGTTTCTTCCACCCAACGACGTTCCTCCAACCCCCACTCCAACTCCTTCGCCGACCGCCACTTCGACCCCCACACCGATGCCCACTCCATCACCCACCAGCACGCCGCGCTTAAGAACGCCGACTCCGACACCTACTCCCTTCCCTTCAGCGACACCAACCGCGACACCGACCGCCCTGCCGCCGGGCCAGCTGGCCCCCAATATCCCGGCGGGCGTTTCACTGGAACCTAATTTTGTCTTTTTCGAAAATTCCACCACGGTCGACGTTCCCTTTGATCCCGAAAGCGGCAAAGTGAAAATCGTGCTTTCCTCCACACCGGATGGAACTGGAAAAGTCTTAACCCGGGATACTATCGATTTGTCTGTCCGGCATCCTTCCGGTTCGATTGCCAATGCCTCGTTTACCTTTACCGATTTGAACAATCCGATCGATCCTATCGATATCACCCCCAACTTCGAGCAAGGGATCAACACAGTCTCAGCGCAATTGATCGACGCCAAAGGCGCAGGATTCTCCAGCCTCTCGCTTTACGTAGTCGTGTTCTCTTCCCCCGAATTTCGCGATGTGCCCGACATTCGCACCTTGGTGGATGAAGAACTGGATGATGTTTATCTGGTAAGCGATTTTCTTTCAGACCGCGATACCCCACTCGAAGATATCGTCTGGTCGCTTGACGGCCTGCCTGAAGAACCCACGGTATCAATGGATCCCTTAACCTCGATCTCGCTTTCACCGGCCGGGCAGCCGTTGAGCAGCACCTTTGTGATTAGCGCCTCGGATGGCATCTTCAGTGTTTCCGAAGAGATTCACATTAAAGTGTCTTCGTTCCGGATTCGTGATTTCATTCTGCCCGATGCTCCATTGGTTGAAGATTTCGCTTTTGTCGCTCCCTTCTCTCTGCGATTCATGCTCGAACCGCTGGATGTGAATATCGCCGACGTGCCTTTTGAAGCCACCACCATCCCTTTGGATACAGAAAGTGAAGAGACTGCTGAAGGAGTGAAGGCGGCGATTGTGGCCCGCGGGCAGCCGTTCTTATTCCCCGAATTTCCTGGCGGCCAGGCAGAGAGCCCACTTGATATATCGATCACAGGCCAGCGAATCAGCAATCCCGATGATCGTGATGGGGTAATCATGCAAACCGCCTCGGTGGTCCCGCCTGGAGATGGAAACGCCGAACGCAATTACAACTTTACCGCCGAAGACTTCAGCCAGACCAATTGGAACATCAATGCCCCTACCGGCAATCCCGGCGAAGTTCAAATTGCCCCCATTCCCGTTGATCCGGTCAATGTGATCACCGATGGCCGCGGCCTGGCATTTTCGATTGATCCCGGCGAAACGACGGCCCTGCTTTCCGATTCCATTGCCCTCAATCCCGGCCCCCACACCATTTCGATGTGGTTTGCGGTACAAATGGCAGATAGCGACAACACCGACGTGCCCACTGTAACTTTGGCCTTGGCCGAAGACAGTTCCAACATTTCATTCACATCAGTCACCGGCGGCGAAATTCTTGGCAATGGTGAATACCAGTTTTTGAGTACCACCTACGATGTGATTGGCCCCGAAGTGCAGGCCTTGATACAAGTGACCGGCACTCAGCAAAGTGGAGGGGCCACCATATTTATGGACAACTTGCGAGTTTTCCCGGCCAAGCGCGATATTGACCGCGCACTGGGAATCACCGAATTGCCGGTGGAATTCGACGGCACCTTCGAATCGGTGTTAAGTGGACTAGGTGTTTTGTTTGAACTAAACGAAGGTGTCACCTTCGGGGCCACCGCCTTCATCAGCAAAACCATCAATCGCACGGTGTTCCCCGGTGGATTCGGCCAATCTCTGGTGCTCTCGTTGGATGAACCCACTTCGGCAGTGCAAGTCACGGCCGGCCCGAATGAAATTGATTCCGCTCTTCTCCCCCGCCATTTGACGGCGCGGGCCTACATTCGCAAAATTAAACAAGGCAGCGGCTTTTTTGCCATTGGGATCAGCAACCAAGACCAGGCCGCCGTCACCTTTATTTCCAACGACCGCATCCCCCTGCGCGAAGGGTGGCACGAAGTCTCCGCCAGTGGTATCTTCAGACAACCCGGTCCTGAAGAGCCCACCATCATTTTGCAAAACCAAAACAACCCCGGCGCCTTCCCTGGCATCTTTCTCGACGGCGCCACCCTGGCGGTAGACGACGTCACTCTAGAAGCCTTCCAAGACCCCCCCTATTACTGGGACCATAAAAAGGTTTTCTTTGAGGATGAATGATATTCATTAGGTTCATATTTTTTTAAGTCCTTTACGTCCTTTTATGGAACACCTTGTTTTATTGAGTAAGCCCCCCTCACCCTATCCCTCTCCCAGAGGGCGAGGGGATTGT
>CAZEZQ010000499.1:0-4915 GCA_964516245.1 uncultured bacterium
CCTATGGACAAAATCTGCAGCGAGAGAAGATGCTGAAGCAACACTATTACAAACTATTGAAAAACAAAATAATATGCAAAAGGTAAGTTAGAATGTCAAGACCAAATTTATTTCATATTGATATATGGAAAAATTATGAAAATCGCATTATCGAAGTATTGTATTTAGCTTTAAAGAAATTAATTTTCTGTAATCAATTGCCTACTAAAGAAGATGATATCAACCGTTTGTTTTTTATACATTTAAAAAGGGCTAATCATGATTTACTACAACAAGGCAAAGGGTGTGTATCTATTCCATTTTATGAAGCTTCAAATCAACCAGTTGAATTAGATACAAATAGAAATTCAAGAGAATCTAAAATACCTGATTTTCAATGGGGGTATTCTGATAGAATTACTGGTAAAGATTTGATGTTTACAATTGAATGCAAACGATTAGGCAAATCTTTATCACCAAGTTGGAACTTGCTTAAAAATTACGTTTATAATGGAATTAATAGATTCGTTGACCCAAATTGGGCTTATGGTAAAGGATATGAGTCCGGTGCTATGATTGGTTATATTCAATCAATGAATCATAATGACATATTTCGTACAATAAACAATTATAACACACAAAATGGCACTTCAACTTTGTCTAAAAAAAGTAATTGGATAATACATGGTACAAGTGAATTGTCCCAAAATTTAACAAGAAACATTCAACCTAGTCAATTTACTTTAATTCATCTCTGGGTTGATATAAGAATGTTTTATGAATACGAATAAATCAAAGTTTCAATTTATTTCTCTTCCGTATACCCAAATTCTTCCAATCGTTCTTTGCGTTTGCGCCATTTTTTGCTGACTTTGACGAAGAGTTCGAGGTAGACTTTGGTGTGTAGAAACTCTTCGATTTCTTGCCGCGCCGCGGTGCCGATGGTTTTGATCATCGAGCCTTTTTTGCCTACTAAAATTCCTTTTTGGCTGTCGCGTTCGACATGCAATACCGCTTGAATTGCAGTGACACCATTTTCTTGTTCTTTCATCGATTCGACTTTGACCGCTAGTGAGTAGGGGATTTCATCACGCAGGTGGTAAAAGGCCTGTTCGCGAATCAACTCTTCGACAAAGAATCGGGTGGTGCGGTCGCTGAGTTGTTCGGAGGGGTAAAATTTGGGGCCTGTTGGGAGGTATTTGTGAATCTCTTCGAGCAATTCATCTACCCCATCCCCCAATAGCGCTGAGATGTAGAGTATATTCGCGGTTGATTCTAGAAAAATGCCCTGCAGTTCGTCTTGCAGCCCTGTGAGTTTTTCGGGAGTTACTTTGTCGATTTTGTTGAACACGACAAGCAGAGGGGCTGAATAATTTTCGAGCACTTTTTTGGCAATCACCTGTTCGCGGGCGGTGACGCCTTTGATTGAATCAACCAGCCACACAGAGAGGTCGGCATCTTCAAGAGCGCGTTCGGCTTCGCGCATCATAAACTCGTGCATGGCGTCGTCGGCTTCGAGCAGGCCGGGGGTGTCTTGAAAGATGATTTGCGAATGTTCGCGGTCGTAGATGCCGAAGATACGGTTGCGGGTGGTTTGCGGGCGCGGGGTGACCGCCACCAGTTTGGTTTCGAGAATGCGGTTGAGCAGGGTCGATTTGCCCGCGTTAGGGCGCCCGATGAGCGCGACGTATCCGGATTTGTGGTTTTGGGTTTGGTTCATTCTGATTTTTGCAAAATATAAAAGATTGGAATCATTTGCTATAATGCCGCTCCTAAACCAATATCATTCGCGTAAGATCAAATTGGGATATTGATAAGGAGGGCGAATTCGCTGCAGCAAATGAGCCGCTTGAACGAGAAGCCAGCTTCTAAGGAATCCCATTTGTAAGCTGTTGAAACTCAGAATGCTGGTTACTATCTGTTTTTACAAATCGCCGAGCCAAGATTTTATCCAGCAAGGGCAGACAAACACCGCTTGCCCCACCACGGCGCGTCATGGCCTTGCCACCCTATCGATGTGTGGGCGGCTCGGCGGGAGCACGCCATGGCGCATTTTCAACCTAGCCCTCCTGAATATAATGTGATGCCATGTGTTCTTATTTGGAAGGGGTGATGTTTTGGTAGAGCGCCAATTGGTTTTTGGAGTAATCGGCCAGGGCGATATCGGGTTTGCCGTCGCGGTTGAAATCAGTTACATCCAAAGAAAAGTTTTGATTCAACACAAATGTTTGAGGGATGGCCGTTGTAGAATGCTCCCGCCAATTGTTTACGGGATCCCCGCAAAACAGGGTGAATGCGGGCCGTTCCATCTGAATGTCGTAACCGGCCCACAGCAAGTCGCTATCGCCATCCATGTCAAAATCGGCCGCCGCCATATCACGCACCACCGCCTGGACATTTGTCGAAATGGATTGCAGCATCACCGGCAAACGGCCAGAAACCAGAAAATTCAAAGTATCGCCTAGTGTCGTAAGAATGAGAGTGTGAGGGTCTGTTATCAAGTTTTGCGAGTAATTGCCGGGATATTCGTCTTCCAAAGAAAATTGTTTCCAAAGTTCGAAACTGCGATGATTGCCTTTCCAAAGAGTCAAACGGGCGGGATGGTTGTGTGTGACAGCGAGTTCGTCAAACCCATCAAGATCGACATCCATCGCGGCAAGTTGAATGGCTTCTGCAGGAGCGGGCATTTTGTTGAGTTGTGAAAACTGGCCATTGGATCGTATGTTGAAAAAATACCAATATCGATCCAAAGCAACCACTAAAATACGGTGGTAGCCCTCAAAAAACCGGCCGGAGGCCATAAGCCTCACCCGGGCAATCTCATTTCGGTCTTCATGGCTTTTTGTCCAGTCGTCTAAAACGATGCGGCCATCTTGGGAATGCCAATTCTCATTGGCATAATAGGTAACACACGAATCTAGTGAACCAAGAAGCATGATATCCAACCGGCCGTCGCCATTCATATCGTCGATTAAAGCGTTCAAACACCCTATGCCACTATCCAAACGAATGGATTGATGATTCATGTAATGGCCTTGGCTAAGCAGCAACGTTGCGTTGTCTTCGTTGAAATTGGCGCTTACGAAGTCTGGAAATCCGTCCCGATTTACATCGGCAGAACGAAGTTCAACCGGCCCGCTGCCCAAGGTTGCAATTTTCCTTTTCGCAAAATGTATAGCATTGTCGCAAGCGGGAAAGAATAAATCGGTTTTGGCAATTGGAGTGGGAAGTGGTGACACAATATGAGTTGGATTTTGGGTGGGAGTCAAAGTAGGGGTTAATGTATATGTTGGCAAGGATGTTGGCGTTGAAGTTTTCGCAGGCAAAACAGTCGGCACGATTCTTGGAGTGGGAGTCGGTGAAACATATTGCGCCCAAATGGTTAACGGTTGAATTTTTGCGGGTGGATTTTTTCCCGCTTTCATTAAAATGTGACCATTCGATGTTATTTCAGCGTGAGAAACACCTTCGGGATACGGTTTCAAAATTTCAAAGCGAATTTGATCTCGTGGAAAATTGGGAGGTTCAACCTGTGAGAACAGTGAATACGAGCTTGTATACAATTCTTCAGGCATCAGAATAATCGGATCAAAGCGTGGGCGCAACACAAAATGCGAGACTTTGACTTTTAACAAGCGAGTATCCATCGATTGGCCATCGGCTACGCTAATTCGAGACGAAAAAATTCCAACCCGATCGACGTTGGTTATGGTGAGCCAACGATTGGAATCGATCTGAACATCCGGACCACCCCGTTGCATTTGAAAGTTCCAAATCAATTCATCTTTCGCTGTATCGCTATCAATAACGTAATTGTCGAGCTGCAACAATCGCAGGCGATCTTGATGCAGGGGGATCTTGATATCGGGCATGGATTGTATTTGCGGTTTGATATAGGTTGGAATTTCTGTTGGAGTGTTCGAATGCAAAGGTGTAGGAATGGTTGTCGTGGGAACAACTTCTGTAGGAAAAAAAGAGATTGTTTTGGTTGGCGTGGGTGTGTAAGTGGATCTTGGGATGCGTGTTTTCGTCGGCGTTGGAGTGCGTGTGGGTTTGGGGATACGGGTGAAAGCGGGTGTAGGAGTATAAGTTGAGGTCAATGTGGGTGTATGCGTGTGTATTGGAGTCGAAGTTGGCGTGAGTGTTGGAGTATTTGTGAATGTTGGTGTTAAAGTTGGTGTTTGGGTGTGAGTGGCAGTGTTGGACGGAGTATAGGTGTAAGTGGGTGTGAAGGTATTTGGATAGGTGGGTGTAAATGTTTTCGAGGGAGTAGATATCGGTGCTTGAGTGTTAGATGGCGTGTTTGAGGGAGTATGAATAGAAATTGGCGTATGTGTTTCAGTGAAAGGAGGGGTAAATGTTTTGGTTGGGGTATTCGTTGGCGTATTGCTATATGCAGCCGTGTATGTTGGAGTGTGAGTGAATGTCGGCGTGTAGGTTTTTGTATACGTTGGGGTATAGGTTTTGGTGGGGGTGTACGTCGGTGTGAATGTATAAGTTGAAGTTGATGTTGATGTATAGGTTGGAGTATAAGTGAACGTTGGGGTATAGGTTTTGGTGGGAGTGTAAGTCGGTGTGTGAGTGTAAGTCGAAGTATAAGTTGGAGTATATGTGAATGTCGGCGTGAAGGTTTTTGTAAATGTTGGGGTATGGGTTTTGGTGGGAGTGTAACTTGGGGTATATGTGAAAGTTGATGTATAGGTTGGTGTATAGGTGTTGCTTGGTGTGTAACTGGGGGTGTGGGTATAGGTTGATGTGTTTGTTGGCGTATGCGTGAATGTTGGCGTATAGGTTTCTGTATAGGTTGGTGTGAATGTGTTGCTTGGTGTGTAACTGGGGGTGTGGGTATAGGTTGATGTGCTTGTTGGCGTATGTGTGAGCGTTGGCGTATAGGTTTCTGTATAGGTTGGTGTGAATGTGTTGCTTGGTGTGTAAC
>CAZEZQ010000500.1:0-4903 GCA_964516245.1 uncultured bacterium
CGGTAAATTCCGTCTTGATAAAAATGGCTGGATGCCACATCCACCGCCAATGCCACATCATCAAAGAGTTTCATCCCGCCTTTTTCGATGGCGGCGACCGCCATTTCCAGCATTTGTTCACCGTTCTCGAAATCGGGGGCCAGCCCCCCTTCATCTGCGCTTAAGGCGCGCACGCCGAATTGATCGGCTGAAAGTTCGGCGGCGCATTGATAGCATTCATACACCATCGCCAAAGCATCGCTCATGGTCTTGGCGGAGAGAGGCACCACTAGAACATCCTGAAAAGGGACCTGCCACCCGGCATGATGGCCGCCGCTGAATAGATTGATAGTCGGCATGGGAATATGCTGCGGCGGTTGTTCTACCATATCCGCAAAATGCTGATAAAGGGGGACCTTGCGTTCCAATGCGGTTGCCCGGGCAAACGCCAGCGATGCGCCCAACACCGCATTGGCCCCCAACCGGGTTTTGTTATCTGTGCCATCCAAATCATTCAGATAACGATCGAACGCTTCTTGATCCAAAAATTCTTGCTGCATCGTGGCGAAGTTCATTTCCATATTCACCATCTTCACCGCTTTTTGGCAACCCAAACCGCGATAGCGGCGCGGGTCGCCGTCGCGCAGTTCCAAGGCTTCTGCGCTGCCGGTAGAGCGGCCTGAAGGAACTGATGCCGCAGCATGGATTCCCGTTTGCAACTGACATGTCACTTGCAGCGTGGGCCGGCCCCGGCTGTCTAAAATTTCAATCGCATGGATACGTTCAATGGTTGACATGGTAATGCAACTGTTCCATATAATTTTCGATGTATTTGGGTATTGTCGCAGGCAAATGGTGAATGAGTTGAGTCAAAATCGATTGCTGCAATTCACGCTCGGCATTGGATAAATATTCCAATTTTGAACGCCCCGCCACACGCGCCAACATACAGGCGAGTGTGTGCCGCACCGCCCGGGCTTCCCATTCAGAAGCCAACAAGGCGGGATCAGTCGTAGCTGAGTAGATTTCCCAATACCGTTTCGCTCCCTCAACAAAACGTTGCCGGTACGGTTCAAGATGCAAAGCTTTGCTGAGAAAGTGCGTAAGAGAAAATCCTATATCAAAAGCCGGGTCTCCCCAATGGATAACCTCATGATCAAGCAGCACTAATTTTCCATTGTGGACCAATACATTTTTCGGGCTGTAATCGCCATGAACAAGTGCCTGGCGGATGGAGCGCGTTTCAGATATCAGCGATTGCAAAAAATCTCTGGCTTTGTAAACCTGTGATGCCGTATAGCCGTAATAGGGTTCCAAACGCAGGTCTTCAAAATACGAGCGGCCGTCAAACACAAGGCTCAATTCATTTGCTTGCTCACGGGATTTTTTGTGCACATTTCCCAACAACCGGCCAAATTGCTCAACCGCATTGAAATCAAGTTCACCCCGCATGAGCATGGTCTTCCAGTTTTCATGCGGATGAGGGACCGCCTGCATCACCAGCAAATGATTTTCACGGTCTTCAAATACCATCGGTGTGATCGCGTCCGGTGGGGCCAATTGTTCCAGCCAGCGCATGCCCAATGCTTCCCGCTGAATACGCTCCGGGCTGCAAAACCAATCTACATCCACCTTTAGTTTCTCCCGTGCTTGCTTGAGCACCCATGCAGTATTATCCACTCGCTCAATCCAAAACGTTCGGTTGGAGACACCACCGGTGAGTTCTTGAATTTCGCCCAGAGAATCTTGGTTACAAATATTTTGTGTAAGCAGATATTCCCTTACCTGTTCGGATGTTTCGAGAATCAGTCCCAATTTTACTCACCCTTATCCAGCAGTTTGATTCGCATGTTGCGAAACTGTACTTTGTGCGCGTGGTCTTGCAGGCCGATAAAGCCGCGGCGGCGGCGTCCTTCGGTTTGCGGGTGTTCGTTCAAGTTGGTTTTGTGAATCAACTGGCCGTTCATGATGACTGTGATAAAGGGATCGTTGCAAATCACTTCGATTTCGCCCCATTCGCCCGCAGGCACTTGGGCATTCACTTTGGGCGAGGCCACTTTGTACAGCGAGCCGGAGCCATTCTCTTTGGGTTCCTGCCCGGCGTCATCCAGCAGTTGAATTTCAAAACCGGTGCGCGAAGCCCGGCCTGGGATAGGGGCCCAAACAAACACCCCGCTGTTGCTGCCTTCGCCGATTTTGTATTCCACCTTGAAATGAAAGCGGCCGTACATACGGTCGGTATAGAGATAATGATCCCGCGCGCCGCGTGTGTAGACCACGCCATCTTTCACATAAAAATCATCTTCATTGACTTCATACCAGCGTGAGCTGACCTGCCATCCGGTTAAATCTTTTTTGTTATACAACCATTGGAATCCATCCGGCGCGGTTCCGAAATCCGGTGGTGTGGTGGGATAGGTTCGCCCGTAGAATAAAGTTGCCGGGCCACCCACCCAGGTGTCGAATATTGGACGATGCTTTTGCAGCACCGGCAGCCAATCCGGATTGCCATACATGCGATAGGCCAGTTCGAGCCAGCCCCAGTGCTCCACTTGATTCATTGCATTCTCTTGTTGGATGCGCTCAAACAATGCCGAACAGATGCTGTTCAAATTTAATGGACCAAACGATTTGTGATGCAGATCATCTCCCCAAAACAAGTCGCCATGGCGCTGGTTGATTTCTGCCGCAGCCAGCATAGCGCTCACCATTGCGATATGGCCGTTTAAGGAGAAAGACTGTGTATCAAATTCATCCGTATTCCTATTATAGGATCCCACATTGGATTTCACTTCCCCTGAGAAATTAAAATAACCAGAACAATCAAAAAAAACACCCAGCCCTTTCTGATACAAATCTTTATTCTCTTCAAAAACAGCGCTTGCCATCAAGGCAGGAGACATCCAAGCCTTAACCGGTGGCGCAATATGTTTATTAGGAGAATTCCCCATTGAGACGGTTTTTAATAGCCCTTGGATGAAAGAGGAATTTCGTTTCATTTGCTGCTGATGTTTTTGCCGAATTTGATCCCAATGTACATCGACTTTATTCAATAATGGTTGAATCGTTCTCAAATTCTCAATCAATTGTGTATGCCAAACCATTTTCTGATATTTCCAAATGGATTCCATTCGATCAAAATTCATTAAATGCTGCATTTCTGGTATGTTTTTCAAGAAAGAAATCACTGGTTTGGGAAGTTGACCGTTTTCAAGAAACCGCATCTGATACGCCAGCAGAGGGAAAACATGATCGTACGCCCCAGGATACTCCGCTTCTTGAACGATGGTGTTTGGTTCAAAACCCTCCAAGCGCTTTTGAAAATCTTGCCAGGCGCTTTTTTGTGGTTCTTGATCGCGGTGATCGAGCACATACTGCACATCGCGGTTGTCGATCATCAATCCTTCATGCAGCCAACGGATTTCATCCTTTTCACTTTGGGCATGAACATTGAGGGCTATCAGAAACAAAAGAAACATCCAACGGAAGATCAATAGGGTCTGATACCCAATGGATTTCATATTCAATGTTGATGCTGTTACGCCTCCCCCAAGTTGGGAGAGAATTAGAGGGGGTTGAATGGGCGCCTGTTTCATTATTTCACTCCAGTAATCTTGAATATCCACGTGGTTTGACCGGCTGCCGTTTACTCCATCCGGTTCACCCAGCACATCGTTCACATCATACTTCACCATATATTCACCATCATACTCCACCTTGGGCAGCTCGCCTAATAAATCACGGTGTGGACCAATATCAACGCTGTTCCACAAGCAGCCCCAGCTTTGGTTGGCATACTGTAAAGATGATTATAGATGGTATCAAAAGTTGAATTGATTTTAAGGCGGGTGAATTCAATATTCTTTACCCACAAATTGTGGTTTGAGAATTCCCCCTTAATAAGGGGGTTAGGGTGCAATGTCATTACCTTATTGTCTGAACCAGGATGCCCAGGATGGAAGGATAGACAGGATAACGGCAACAGTGATTGAGGTTATGAATATAGAAATATAAATTTGGAAGGTATTAAAGCTTTTTTTGAATAATGAAATTCAAGTTTCTTTTCTGAAGTCGTTATCCTGGCCATCCAAAAAAATCCTGGCGATCCTGGTTCAGACAATTGATTTGTTCGTTTATTTTTGGGGCGCTCTCGACATCTGGCTTGTGGGTAAAGATCAGAAATCTTGGGAGGGGGATTAGAGACTGATTTCCTTCAATACAACATCCACTCGCCGATTGCGGTGATTGTGCCGGTGAAGAATATTGTAATTCGGTTGCCGCCCTCTTCGGCTACCACGATTTCATCGCGGCCATCGCCGTTCATATCGCCCAGGGCCATGTCTTTGGGGATAAACTTGACTCCACGGGTTTGCCACTGGTCGAAATTCGGGTGGATTGCTAGTGAGATCTGTTGATCGAGGGGATGCAGCGCCAGCAAATCATGTTGGTTGTCCCGGTTAAAATCATTTACCAGAAGTTTCTCTGCTCCTCCCGGTAGTGGAATATTTTCACTGCGGTTTAAGCCCGCACTGCCGTTGGTGAAATAAATTGTCACGATGTCGTTTACCCGGTTTAAAAACACCACGTCGGCTATCCCGTCTTCATCCAATTGACCGGTTTGTAGAGAAACAGGTTCTTCTGCGGTGCTGCGGAAGGTGATGGGAAACACTGTGTTGCCCGATAGAATTCTGTATTGCGTCACCCGGTTGTTTGAGGGGGAAAGGGTGAGTAGTTTGGGCCTGCCCTCGCCAAGGTCGTCGTAAACGGCGATTTCTTCGACAAAAGAACCCAATTGCAAGAATTTCGGTTCGAGAAACTCTCCATTGCCCTGGCCTTCGATCAGGCTCAAACCTCCACCCGATTCACTCAAGGCCACGATATCCAACAAGTCGTCTGAAGTATATTTGGCGGAAAATAGTTTGCC
>CAZEZQ010000501.1:0-4895 GCA_964516245.1 uncultured bacterium
GGTTTCTCGTTCAAGCGGCTCATCAGGAGATTCGCCCTCCCGATTCAACATCCCAATTTGATCTTAAGTTAATGACATTGGGTTAGGAGGGGGTTGTAGATGATGATCTTACTTGAATTTATTATTTTCACCCCCACCCTAATCCTCCCCAATCTTGGGGAGGGAATTCGTTGGTTGTTTGGCTTACTACAACCTATCAATTCATGACCCACTTCACATTTGGCATTGTAAACGGTATTGTTGCATTAAAGATTGTTTGCTGCTTAGCAATTCTGTTTTGTGGAATAGGTTCTTACACGCAGTTCTTACACGCAAATTGAGAAAATCTCTCTCAGAATGGTTTTATCTTCAGAGAAATCAGCATTCGGGTCAGACACTGGGGTCTGCCCCTACATTTACAAAATTTCAAATATTTTTTGATCAGTATTTTGCAAAGTAATGAAATCAATGCGGTTGCTATTGATTGAAATAAAAAAACGTTTACTCTTACAGATATCCTTCTGATATTTGAATTGATCTGTTCTCCAATTTAAAAATCCAATCACAGGCATTCATAATCGCATATTGTTTCTATGTAAACATTTACGGTTTCGTATTGAATCAAAGCCAATTGAGGAGTGGTAAATGAAATATTTTTGTTGTCGAAATTTGCTTTCTTTTGTACTCACATTCTGCGCAATCTATTATTTTGTTGAGTTGCAGCCCAGTGTGTTTTCGCAAATTACAAACCCGTTTGACCTGGATGGGAATGAGAAAATCGATTCGCTTGATTTGCTTGAACTGATCGAACGCTCTCAATCGGGTGATCCATCTGTTGATTTCAACCAAGATGGAGTCTTTGACGCCGAAGATGTGGTATTGTTTAGCCAACAATGGAAAACTATCACAGACGGTGATTCCGGTGATATCCCCAATCCAGAATTTATTGCTTCTAATATTGAAAATTCTTCATTCCCCGGGTTTTATCAAGAAATCAAATTTTTGTTTGAATCTGAACCTCCCATTCAACGAGAAACCACGATAGATGAAATTGATCCTGAACAAGCCGCTGTTCTTCGTGGTGAAGTATTAAACCGCAACGCATCCCCGCTTAGTGGCGTGCGAATTTCTGTCTTGAATCATCCTGAGTTTGGCTATACACAAACGCGTTCAGATGGGGCATTCGATCTCGCCGTCAATGGGGGTGGGCCATTGACCGTGGTGTTTGAAAAAGATGGCTATTTGCCTGTGCAGCGCACCGTTCAGGTCTCGATTCACGATTATCTGGTAATTGAAGAAGTTTGCTTAACCCCATTGGCAGACAAAGCCACTCAAGTTCAATTGGGTGGTGATTCCATGCAAGTAGTCGAGGGTGAGGTCTCACAAGATCAAGATGGTGAACGCAGAGCTTGTTTGTTGGTCCCTCAAAATACACAAGGTGAGATGGTCTTGCCAGACGGTTCAACACAACCGCTTTCTTCGATGAGTGTACGCGCTACAGAATACACGGTTGGAGAAGACGGCCCCCAAGCCATGCCGGCCCAATTGCCCGACAACGTAGCCTATACCTATTGCGTCGAATTCAGTGTAGATGAAGCCCTGGCCAATGGTTCGCAAGAAGTCCGTTTTACCAACCCGCTTTGTTTCTATGTAGACAATTTCTTGGATTTTCCCGTCGGCAGTGAAGTCCCTTTGGGCTATTACGACCGCCAGGCGGCTCAGTGGGTTCCTTCTCAAAATGGCCGTGTGATCGAGGTTTTGGGACCGGATGGGACCGGCGCCGCTCAATTGGATGTGGATGGCAGTGGGCAACCCGCTACTGCGGATCAACTGGCTGCCTTAAATATTACTGCTGAAGAATTGCAGCAAGTGGGTTCGTTGTTTTCTGCGGGAGACCGCGTATGGCGAATGCAGGTTGAACACTTCACCCCTTGGGATTGCAATTGGCCGTATGGCCCACCCGAAGACGCCATCCCACCGGATATGATCCCTGATTTTGATGATCCCCCTGAAGAAGAATGCAAAAATCCCGGTTCGATCATTTCCCCGCAAAGTCAAACCTTGTCAGAGCAGATTGGCATCACAGGAACGTCATACTCGCTTTATTATCAGAGCAATCAAGTGCCGGGAAGAAGATCATCCAATACAGTTGATATTCCTCTAACCGGTGAAAACTTGCCTGCCAGCCTTTCCGGCATAGTATTGGAACTCTCTATCGCTGGGAGGCAAATTCGCGAAACATTTGCGGCAGAACCCAACTTGAGCTATTCGTATACATGGGATGGGAAAGATGCCTATGGCCGCACGGTTCAGGGCCAGCGTCCACTCACCATACGTATCGGATATCAATATCCAGCTGTTTACATGGAACCGGATGAATTTGAACAAAGTTTTGGCCGTTTCTCGGGGACTCCTATTACCGGAAACCGTACCCGGCAATCCGTCACTTTATGGCAAGTCATCAACCGCAGTTTGGGGGTATTGGATTCACGGGGCCTAGGGCTGGGTGGCTGGAGATTGGATAAACATCATGTCTATGACCCAGCGGAACAAGTCTTGTATTTTGGAGATGGCAGCACCCGCCGTGTGGATTCGATCGGCAATGTAATCACAACCATTGCCGGTTCGGGCCCGCTTGATCCCGATGACATTGATGTTCCTGACACTACTCCTACACCACAAGGCACACCAACCCCTACACCCACCTTTTCGCTTCCATTTCCCATTCCTACGTTTCCTCCCTTTCAATCGTCCAATCCATCGTATCCCAATTCATATCACCCAAACCAATTTCCATTCCCACAACCCACACAACCCCCTTTCCAAAATATTCCTTTTGAAGATGGAATCCCGGCAACAGATGCGCTCGTTGTGTTGCCGTGGCATGTGAATGTAGATGCAGATGGAAGAGTGTACTACAACGATGGCGGGCGAATTCGATTGATTGATTCCGATGGGTTAATTCAAACCATACAGCCTGAATCGACTCAGGTTCTTTTTAATACTGATTTTGAAATTGCCGAAGATGGCAGCGTTTATTATATTGGAACGGAATCCAACGATTTCATCGGAATCGCATTTGGACAGATCTTCCGCTTGGATCCAGAAACGGGTGAGTCACAATTGATTGCCGGCAAAGCCATCGATTTTGATTTCAGCGATCCCACCAATAATCCTTTTGATGAGTTGGAAGACATCGGCGATGAAGGGCCGGCCACAGAAGCCATTTTCTTGGGTCCGCAAGGGATCGAATTGGGACCCGATGGGAATCTATATGTGGCCGACACAGGAAACAATCGTGTTCGTATGATTGGTTCGGATGGAATGATTACCACAGTTGCTGGGACGGATGACAATGGTTTTTCCGGCGATGGAGGTCCGGCATCTGAAGCCCAATTGGATGCTCCTTTCGATATCAGCTTCGGTCCGGATGGTGCTCTCTACATATTGGACCGTGAAAACTTCCGCATTCGAAGGATCGGCCCGGATGGGATAATCCGGACGGTTGTGGGCACGGGAACGCAAGGTTTTGCGGGTGATGGCGGCCCCGCCACCGAAGCGCAGATTGGTGAAGTGTCATCATTGGATTTTGGCCAGGATGGCACACTTTATTTTACGGATACAGAAAACCATCGCATTCGCAAAATCACGCCTGGCGGCACAATATTTACTGTGGCCGGTACAGGTGTTGCCGGGTTTGAAGGAGATGGTGGAATCGCGAGAAATGCTCAGCTCAACTATCCCTTGGGAATCGCCGTCGGGCCGGAAGGCAATGTGTATGTAGCCGATGCCCAAAATCAATCCATTCGCAAAATCTCATCAGCGCTGCCAGAATTCTCTCTCGGCAAAATTGTAATCCCATCTGAAGAAGCGGATTTTCTTTATCTTTTTGACTCTGAAGGACGCCACTTGGAAACCCGCCATGGCCTGACAGGTGAGACGGCTTATCAATTCATCTATACGCAAGATGGAAAATTGGCTGGTGTAGTGGATGGCTATGGCAATGAAACTCAAATTGAGCGCGATTCATCCAGTGATTTAACCTCCATCATTGGACCCTATGGCCATCAAACCAATATTGAGATCGATGACAATGGATATATCCAAAGCATCTCCAATCCCAATGGAGAACCATATCAGTTCATGTATCAAAGTGACTCCGGCTTGCTGACTTCTGTTGAAGACCCACGAGAAACCGTGAATTCCTATGCCTACAACGATCAAGGACGTTTGATTCGAAAAACCAATTCAAACAATCAAGAATGGACGTATGAAAGAATCGATCGTGACAATGGATATGAAGTGGTAGAGACCACACCACTCGGCGAAACCAACATCTACAGCATTTTCATTAATGAAGAAGGTGACCGGGAATGGGTGTTGGAAAACGGCGCCGGATCAGAATTCAACCGCATGGTGCAAGCCAGCGGGGCCAACGCTCTCACATTCGATGATGGGATTTCATTTACTGTCCACAAAGGTCCTGACCCTCGCTATGGCATGCTTTCTCCCATCCATGATTCGTTTTTAATCGAAACACCAAGCGGGTTGGTGGGCAAAGTGACTCAATCAAGAAATGTGGAACTGCAAGACCCACAAGATGTCACCTCTATATCCAAATTGCAGGATGACCTGGTAGTGAATGGCAATTTGTATCGCAGTGTATACCTTGCCGATGAACATATTTTATCTGTAAGTACTCCTGAACAGATCGAGCAAAAGATCCAATTTAATGGGCAGCAAGACCCAGTCTCAATCTGGATCGATACGAAATATGATCCTTTCAATCTTACATACACTCCCAATGGCAACATTGAAACGTTGGCGTGGGGAAATCAATCCTGGTCGTTTGGTTATACGCAAGGTCAGCTGGTTTCGCTTACAGACGGTTTGGGGAATGAAATTCAATATGTTTA
>CAZEZQ010000502.1:0-4878 GCA_964516245.1 uncultured bacterium
TTGTTTTTTTAGACCCTCCTTATACCGTAGCACATGAAAATAATGGATTTGTAAAGTATAACCAGAAGATTTTTTCTTGGGAAGATCAGGAACGTTTAAAAGAATACATAGAAAAAGTAAAAGCCAATAAAGCATATTTTATACTGACAAATGCGGCACATGAGAGCATTTGCAATTTATTTCATGATGTCACAACCCCACATGAAGTAAACCGATATAGTGTTGTTGGTGGGACAGGAGCAGAAAGACGAGAAATTAGTGAATACATCTTTACAAATTGTGGCCAATGAGTTACCAAGAAGAACTACATAAGGAATTGCTTGATGAAAACAGCATTAAGGCAAAGCTGAGACATAGAAAATCTCAATACCAGTACAAAAGCGTTAAGAAAAATGAACTACAGGAACATTTGGATAATGGTTGGGAGATTCAGCGACCAAACAAGAATTCTTTTAGGATTAAAACTCTAAAACTAGCAGACAAATGGTTTGAAGACAGGGTATGGGCGTTATTCGCAAAAATGGGATTCAGTCTTATGAATTCGGATAGAAACTTTCGTCTGAAATATGCAAAGGATGATTCAATTCCCGGCAAACAAATAGATGTTTTTGCTGTAGATGATGAAACTATTTTCATAGTGGAATGCAAAACATCAAAAAAAAGAAAATCTAAATCTTTTCAGCCAGAAATAAATGAAATCAATGGGATCAGGGGCAATATTATTCCAAGGCTTCAAAGAGCATTTGAAGGGAAAAAGAAAATAGTATGGTTATTCTGCACTGAAAATATTATTCTGTCTGACAATGATAAAGGTCGTTTAGATGAACACAACATTTTCTATTTAAACCAGGACGATATTAACTACTATGAACAGTTAATTGATCAACTGGGTATAAGTGCTAAATATCAACTTTTTGCGAGAATATTTGCTAATCAGGAAATCCCTGAAATAAAAAACAAAGTACCTGCCATCAGGGGTAAAATGGGTGGGTTTACATACTACTCTTTCTCTATTGAACCTGATACACTACTTAAGATATCATATATCCTTCATAGAATTAATACCTCTGATGATACTTTGAACACCTATCAACGAATGGTTAAGAAAAGTCGTATCAAACAGATTAATGATTTTTTAAATGGGGAGAACAACTTTTTCCCAAATGCCATTATTATCAACATTGATACTAAAAGAGGGGAAAAGTTAGAGTTTAATTTAGCACATGCCGGGGATCATGATTCAAAATCAAAATTGGGTCTTCTTCATTTACCAAAGCGGTTTAAAAGTGCTTTTGTAATTGACGGCCAACACAGATTGTACGGTTACGGAAATAACGATTACAGGTTTACACACACCATTCCTGTAATAGCCTTTGAAAACTTACCTTCTGATAAACAAGCAAATCTTTTTGTTGAGATCAATCATAAACAAAAATCTGTACCAGCCAATTTATTGAAGTCTTTGGACGCAGAGTTAAAGTGGGATTCTCCTATTGCAGATGATGCCATTCGAGCCTTAAAATCAAAACTTGCACAGCTTTTAAATGAGCGAGATGCTTCACCCTTATATAACAGAATAATAATAGGAGAAGAAAAAAGTACACAAACAAGGTGCATCACGCTTACTTATGTTTTTGACTATGGCTTAAATAAAACAAATCTTTTTGGGGAGATAAGCAAACGAAACTTAATCCGAACAGGACCTCTTTATGCAGGTGATTTAGCTGAAAAAACATTGGAAAAAGCCTATGAATTTTTTAAACTCCTGTTTGCACTCATTGAAGAAAAATTAACGGAACAATGGGAGTTAGGAAATGCAGAAGGTGGTTTTGTCGCTCGAAATATCGGGGTATCCTCATTCATTGTTATTGTCTGGGATATCATGGAATACCTCAGAAGAAAAAAGAACATTGCTTTTGAAAAATCCAAAGCAGACGAAATTTTTGATGAGGTAAGACCCTATTTGATGCTTGTTATTGAATTTATTAATAACCTACCATCAAATGATTTACACAACATGAGTAGACAGTGGGGTTCTACAGGAGTAAGTAAAGTAAGACGTGAATTTCAAAGAGTTGTTTATGAAAAACACAATGACTTTACGCCAGATGGATTATTACAGTACATTAAAGAAAGTTCTGGCATATATAATGATGAAACACGCAACAACATCTTTGAAATTCAAGATGCCATTAAAGAACACATATTCAGTGAATTGAAAAAAGAGTATGGGGAAAGCCCTGAAAAATGGTGGAGACTAGGTGTACCAAAACAGATACAAAAAGATTGTGCAGTCAAAGCGGTTGAAGCCGATCCACCTGAACCCCCGGAGAACTTTTTACTTGTTCTGGATTACCAACGGATCATTAAAGATAATTGGAAATTGTTGGGAGATACTTACACTCCCCCCGATCTAAAGCAAGGGAACAAGGATGCTAAACTCTCTTGGTTTGTAAAATTTAACACTATCAGAAATCGTGTAATGCATCCTGAGCGAAAGGACGTGACAGAAGAAGAATACTCTCTGGTGAAGAATGTGAAAAAATGGCTTTTTGATCGAATTATGGAAGTTGAAAGCTCCTAACTTCATGTGTAATAAAAAAATAAAGTATGGCTACAGAGAATTTAAGCGAAACTCAAATAGACTTAGTTAAGGAAAAGGCTTCTCGCACCCTTTTCTATACTGTATTTGGCACCATTCTTCCTCTAATTATCGGTGCGGTAATATTAATGCTTTTTACAAAATTCAAAGAATTAACCACCTTCATTACTGACGGAACATTTTGTCTGTTTGCAGCTGCATTACTTACTTCTGCTATGTACTTGCTGAATGAAAATTATGACTCGATTAGATCTAAATGGGACAAACGAATCCATAAATACGCACAACCTATTTGGATCATTGTGGCAATTGTTTATGGTTCTATATATGCCAAGGATACCCTCCCGATAACTGAGAAGATCAATGATGTTTTCCTTTGGATTATTTCAATCTCCTGCTTCGCTTTTTCAATCTGGGCTTTATACCGGGCACTTTATATAGAAGGTATTCAAAATCCACCTAAAGTTGACGCAGGAAAAAAAAGAAAAGATGATATTGATAACATAATAAGTCAAATAGGGTAATTATGAGCCAACAAGTTGCTATAAAATGTTTAGAGGTGATCCAGCCAATTGGCAAGTTTTATATTGGCGTAATCAATTATGATGATCTAGAATTCATTTCATTTGTTGATGTGAGGAGGTTAAAAGACGAAAAGAGGGAGGTTGAGGAATACATTGGGATTCAACGTCCTTTAAGCCCTAAACGAGAAAAAGAAATTGGACAATATGTTAATCTTATTGATGCGACATTTCCAACGAGTATCATATTAGCGATTTCATCCAAAAATGCAACATACGATTCGAAGAACAACGAACTGAAAATTGAAAGAAATCAAGATGTTGCTAAAGTTTTAGATGGACAACACCGAATCGCTGGACTTAACAATTGCCTTTTATCAGGTGAAAAATTTCAATTAAATGTCACAATTTTTGTAGATATGGAATTAGAAGATCAAGCAATTGTCTTTTCCACTATTAATAAAACACATACCAAAGTAAACAAATCATTATCCTACGATCTGTTTGAATTTGCAACTTCAAGAAGCCCCCAAAGAACTGTCCACAATATTGCCCGTGCACTTAATCAAAAGGAAGGTAGTCCATTCAAAGAAAAAATTAAAATCCTCGGTGTGGCTGAAGACAAGGAAAAAGAAACAATTACACAAGCGACATTTGTTGAATCCTTTCTAAAATATATCACCAAGGATAAAATGATAGATAGGGATTTATACAGAAGGGGAAAAAAACCGGAAGAGTATACGGGTGCTAATTATGATAAATACTTTTTAAGGCCAATGTTTTTAAATGAAGAAGATGGAAAAATTGCCCAAACAATTTGGAATTATTTTAAAACGGTTGAAGAAAAGTGGACAGATGCTTGGATGCAGGTAGAGCCAAACAAGATCTTAAACCGCTCTACTGGATTTATTGCACTTGTGAGATTTCTTGGGGACATATATAAGCACTTTAATAAAACTGGTGAAGTTATTAGTACGAGTGATTACAAAAGCATTTTTGACAAAATCGACCTCAAATCTGACGATTTTACAAGACAAAACTACTTGCCAGGATCCGGGGGTCAATCCAAACTTTACAACGATCTTAAAGAAAAGAGTAGTATCTAAATACTAACCAATGCCCGAATCCCACAGCATAGAATACAAAGCCAACTGGCGGGACGAATACCTGAAATGGATCTGCGGCTTTGCCAATGCCAGCGGTGGCAAACTGTATATCGGCATTGACGATAAGGGTAAGGTAACAGGCATTGACAACCACAACAAGCTACTGGAAGATTTGCCCAACAAATTCCGGGATTTTCTGGGCGTGTATGCGGAAGTAAATCTACAAAGTGAAGATGACAAACATTATCTTGAGATCATTGTCCCTCGCTATGATGTTCCTATTTCCGTAAGAGGGAAATATTATGTCCGAACCGGAAGTACATTACAGGAAATAACCGGATTGGCATTGAATGAATTCATTCTGAAAAGAACCGGAAAGACCTGGGATGATATTCCCGAACAAAGGGCATCTATAAACGACATTGATGAATCCAGCGTTAAGCAATTCCTGAAAGACGCACGGACAGTTAAACGGATTAATGTTGAGGACAATATCAGCATTTCGGACTTGCTTGAAAAACTACGCCTACTCGAAGATGGACATTTGAAAAGGGCTGCCATTGTCTTATTTGGGAAAGACCCCGGAAAGTTTTACCCGAACATGGCGGTTAAAATTGGCAAATTTGGAGAGACGGATGCCGACCTGAAA
>CAZEZQ010000503.1:0-4866 GCA_964516245.1 uncultured bacterium
TTCCAATCAAACAAAATGGGGTTGATAAATATCGTGAAGCCGTACAAGACCCAGGCAGCATCCATCCATTGGATTTACTACCGGCAGCACTGAAATTTGCGAGGGTCGGTCTTCCATCAATTGCAGGGCGTCGCGCAAACTGGCGCTGGGGGCAACCGTGATGGGCGAGTGCTTCATAATATCAACTGCTTTCAATGGCCGGATATCGTCATGATCGGTTAAGGTTCGTCGAACGTCTCCCTCTGTAATGATTCCCAGCAGATGATTGTTTTCATCCACCACGCAGGCCGCGCCCAAGGGGTGTTCGGTCATGGCGATGACCGCTGCTTTGAACGAGGCTTCCGGATTTAGCCAGGCGGTTTTGGCTTTGGTGTGCATCACATCTTTCACTTTTAGAATCAAGTTACGGCCCAACTGGCCGCCGGGGTGAAACACGGCAAAATCGTCTTCGGTAAAACGTCTCGCATAAATCAACGCCGAAGCCAGGGCATCGCCCATAGCCAACGCGGCCATGCTGCTGCTGGTGGGCACCAGTGAGAGGGGGTCGGCTTCGCGCTCTACCCGGGCATCGAGCACGATATCGGCTTCTCGCGCTAAGGGTGAGTCGAGATTGCCTACGATGGCAATTAGTTGAGAGCGCCGTTGGCGTAAGATGGGAACCAGGCGAATGAGTTCGCTGGTGCTTCCGCTTTTCGAAATCAAAATGGTGAGGTCGCCGTGAGAATATACACCCAGATCGCCATGAATGGCTTCGGCAGCATGCAAAAACACCGCAGGTGTGCCCGTGCTGCAAAGCGTGGCGGTGATCTTATTGCCGATGTGGCCGGATTTGCCCACCGCGGTCACCACCACTTTGCCGGGATGGTTTAGGATTAACTCCACCGCTTGCAGAAATGATTCTCCCAAACGCGAAGCAATGATTTGGATGGCAGCGGCTTCATGCTGCAAGGCCTCTTGCGCCACGCGCAGCCATTCGGAGGTTATTTGTGTTTGTTCGGGCATACGAAACTTACCTTCTTGAATCGCATTATATGATTGATGGGTCGGACAACGTGACCCATCCTACGTTATGTCGCCCATTCGGGGACTTGGTTTAGATCGATTCCTGTAAATGGCAGAACGAGGAAGTAGAAAATTAATGTGATCATGGTGATGGCTATGATGTTCATGAGAAGGCCGGTGCGGGCCATTTCTTGCGCTTTGATCATACCGGAACCGAATACCACTGCGTTGGGGGGCGTTGCCACCGGCAGCATAAAAGCCATTGAAACCCCAATCGTGCAGGGGATCATCAATAGCAATGGGTTTTGGCCCATGCCGATGGCGATCGAACCCATGATAGGCAGAAACAGAGTTGAAGTGGCTGTGTTGGAAGTCATTTCAGTGAGAAACACCAACATGGCAACGCATAGCAATATGACTATGAATGGATGCATTCCACCAAGTATTGCCAGCTGATTGGCGATCCATAACGAAAGACCCGACTGGCCGAATCCGTTGGCCAAACTCACCCCGCCGCCGATGATCAGCAAGATATCCCAGGGGATTTTGAGGGCCGATGGCATATCCAAAACAAAATCACTGCATTTTTTGTCGATAGGGATGGCAAAGAGCAAAACCCCCGCCACCATGCTGGCGGTGGCGTCTGAATTGATAGTCGGCATGTAAGTTTGCAGGCCGGGGATGGTGAAAAAGCCCACATCCAGCGGCTTGCGGAAAGTCCAGCATAGGGCGGTGAAGATCAACACGATGGCTGTCCACCGTTCCCCAATTTTTAATTTCCCCAATTTGGCCCGTTCTTCTTTGATGGCGTCACCCCCTGCGCTGCCCAGTTCGGCAGGGATGCGAAACGCGACCCGGGTAATAATCAACCAAGCCAATGGGATGATAATGACAACCATGGGGATCCCGATTTTGAGCCAATCGAAAAAGCCATATTTAAGGCCGTACAAGGTATTGGTTTGCGAAGCGAACACCCCGTTTGGTCCAGTGCCGATCAAAGTGCCTGTACCTCCAATCGAACACGAATAAGCGATGGAAAGCATGAGCGCGGGGGCGAAGTAATTGACTGCCTGGCGGTCAGACATCTCGCGCATCTTGTCGAGCACCGCGAGCGCCACCGGCAGCATCATCAAACTGGTAGCGGTGTTGGTGACAAACAGCGAAAGAAAGGCGCTGGCAACCATAAAGCCGAGAATAATGCGCCGGGGGGTGGTGCCGATCCAATCGATGATAGCCAGTGCGATGCGTCGGTGCAGGCCCCAACGCTGCATGGCGGCGGCGATGAGAAACCCACCCAGGATGAGAAAATTAAGCCAATGGGCAAAATGGCTCACCGCCTCGGCGCTGTCCATAATGCCGAGTAAGGGGAAAAGAGCGAACGGCAGCAGGGCGGTGGCGCCCACATGAATAATGCCCGTAAGCCACCAAAAAGCCATCCACACCGCCACCGCACCAACTCGCTGGGCTTCGTGGCTCATTTCAGGTGGATTGGGCAATAGAAGTACGGTCAAAAACAGCACCGGCCCGGCAATCAGAATCAGCGGTTTGTACCACGCGCCTTCGTTTTGTTGGTTTTGTTCAGGCATAGACATTCCCATTGAGCAGATTGAAGCTGCATGCTCCTCAGATCAATTGATTATGATTGGCGGTATTGTACGGGAAAGCTGAAATGAAATAAATGGAGAGGAAAGCAGACTACAAATCTTTATTACTCCTATTCAAAATAAAAACAAACCAGTTACAAAATTTGATTTCGTATCGTAAATTAAATGGATCAGAGTTTTTATGAGTGGAGATTTATGAATAAGCGCCGCCGGAATTTGATCATAGAAATGGCGTCGTTAGACATGGTTTTGTGTACGATTACAATGAAAAACTTCCTGAAGCGGAAAGATATTTAAACAAACAGCCTCCGCCACCGAGTGAGCGTAATGCGGTTTATCGAGAAGAATTGAAACACGATCCAACTTTCGCCAAAGATGCAGATGTGAACATCTCCGATCCGCTTGCGATTCAAGACATCAACGCAAAAAGACTGCATCACTGTCACAAAACATCAGTGGCTGCCATGGAACTGAAGATGAAAGGTGGTTTTGCTGATACCTGGGTGCTCAATCGGCTTGATAATATCACTCTTGAATTCGAGAAGTGAAATATTGATCTTCTACAACCCCGATCTATGCCACTGCAGCGCATATACGGGAACTACAATATCGGTTCCTTTGACTTGGGTTTCGCCGATTTCATTCATAAACATTTTCGAATAAATTGACAAATGCCTCTGCATTTCACCAGAGATATAGATTTCGTTCGCTTCGGCATCGTCTTGAATGGCTTTGCCGGTGTAAAACGTTTCGTTGTGAATCACCTTATTGTTGTGCACAGTTAAGTCACCGCAGTGCAGGCCAATTGAAACATTCAGCTTAAAGCGCTCGCGTTCGGCCATATTCACATTGCGGCGGAACAAATCTTTTTGAATTTGGATGGCGGCAAGTGTAGTGTTGGTAATATGATTGGCTGAGAAAGTGGCTGTGATTTGATCTCCCTCGCTAATTTCAACAGATTGGGCATGGAATTTCAGCAAAATGGGGAACACTTCTTTGCGGTACATATCGATGAGCATATTGCCTTCACGGTCACCCAAATGCCAAAATTTTTTCGATGAACCGGCCACATCACACACCAAAAGGCCCATATAGCCTTCGAGCACTTCATCTTCTTCTTTCGGAACAGTAATCAGAGAGCCTTTTTTCTTGCCCGTTGATTCCCTATGGCAGGTATCGCTATCTTGTTCCCATTCGAGATTATAAATTTTTTGGGGTTCGGGAATGTTCTTAACCATCGCCGTACGTTCGTAATTCAGATCAAATCGGTTCAGGAGCGCTACTTCTTCATTGGTGCTGGAAGAAATGAAAATGTTTCCCGGTCCCGCTTCAGTCTGAATGCGTTTGCCCAGATTGCAGGCGTTGGATTGTTTTAATTCTCCATCTTTCACTACGAAATCGCCGGTATGCAATCCAATGGCAGGGTGAAAATATTGACGGCCGTCTGTATGGTTTTGCCAGGAAATAAAAGTGTATTGAATCGCGATCGCGGCTTCACATGCTTCTTCTGCATTGTCAAAACAAGCCAACACTTGCGGTCCCTCATCTTTCGAGTTGAAGGGAGGGTCGTAAGATTCGATAATTTCATCGCATATTGTACGGTATTTTTCAACCAATGCTTTACGGGTTTTGATATTTAAACCCACAGCCTGGTTCAATACTTTAGATACATCACAAAAGAGAACGGTCCATCGGTGCACGTGGCGGGCGCGAAATTCGGTTTCCACAAGGTTATGCTTGTGAATCGCCTGTTCAAGATGTTTTTCAAGGTCATTGATTTTGGGACGATAGCCACGAATGGAAGGTCTTATTCTTTGCATGTTACCTCACTCAACACGTAACGGTTGGCGCCATAAGACACCAAACATCTGACCGTTCAAAATTAAATAATGATAATCGATCCCAATTATAATAAACAATGATGTAAAAGAATTTTACTCAACCTCTACATCGAAGTCAATTCAAAATTTATTTTACTTGCCCAGAATGAAAGTGGATTTTTATCTGCGAATAATTTTTGGTTTTATTTGAGGTTGAAACAAAATTCAGGTTATAAATTCGTAATTGGTCATTTATATGAAGTGAATTCTAAAAAACTTGAGTAGGCTTTTTATCCTCCCCCAATGAAATGGGGCAGGTTAGGAGGCAATGCCATTAACTTAAGATCAATTATAAATATTTGATTGTTGAAATTTACTTAAATAAGAGCCCGGCTCGGCGGGAGCCTCGCCCTCCTAACAACAAAACCCTTAAGTTAATG
>CAZEZQ010000504.1:0-4861 GCA_964516245.1 uncultured bacterium
ATTCCAGCAAGGCAAGAGCCTTCTAAGCCTGATGAAAAATGATGAAGATTCCGCTTGGGCAGAACGTCCCCTGTTTTTGCATCACGGCGGGGGCGACAAAGCCGGTGTGCATGAATCAGACAAGCAAGGCATTTTGGAAGACGAACAAAAATTAATCTGGTGGACAGAAAAAAACCAATGGGAATATTACAACGTGAAATCTGATTCGCTGGAACAAAGTAATTTGATCGATCAAGTTGACGTCAAATCAGAAAAAAATCTTTTGCAAGAGCACCTCAAAGCCTGCCAATCGATTGCCGAATATTATAAACAACCCTCCGAAATGCAAAACCCGCCACAACTCACCGCCAAAGAGATCGAAAATCTTCGCGCCTTGGGTTATCTGGAGTAAAGATGGATGAAACGAACCCTCTGGATACTCTCAATAACTCTTTGTTTATGCCTTCATACACACTCATCACCAATTTTCATATAAGAAGATACCATTGCATTCCCGCCAATTTGTGTGGAGATGCGCGGGAGGAAGTGGTGCTTTACAACCCTTGGGACCGGTATTGTTGGATCTATACGCCTCCCCCATTTAATTCGAGCAAGTATAAGGGATATCATGCCACCCCCCGTCAATACAATGCGCGTATCATGGATTAAATTATTAAGACGATTTGGCAAAAAGTCTTTTTTGGAGCGCAGGTCATAGACGCGCCTTGGTGGGCGTCCTCGCCTACAACAACATAAAGTGCAGATTAGATATCTGCGTTACTATATATTATGTGGCCGTTTTCTTGGTCAAACTTTTTGCCGGTTCGTCTTTAAAAAAAGAAAAAGGAGGGGGGGTAAAATTATTATTAAAATTGGAACTTGAAAAAGTAAAGTATGATAAGCGGTGGGTGGAGGGTTAAGGTTAAGAATCTACGTTTCGATTAGCCCGTAAGCCGGGTGAGCAAACTGGTTATTTTCAACCTTTCGGTAATGTCACCAGTACTAAAAATCGTGTAGTGTTCTTCCACCGCTTATCATATATTTTACGGTAGGTATATCTTATTGCTTCTAAGTCGTTCTATCCTGATACTTCTACTAATGACCTTCTATCTTTTACAAGACCTTCTATCTTTGATATATGCCTAATAGAAATGCAATTGGAATGCCAAGTATTGGCGCAGTGAAATGCCTGTGCGCTCCGGTTGCTTAAATACAAAAAGCAAGCGGCCGTTTGTTTGGCTGTAAGTGATTGTGTGTAGTGAATATATGTGCTTTCAACCCCATATTTTTGTGAAATTGGCTTCAACGTTTCAAAGCTGATTTATGCTCAAACTCCCTAAAATGCTTTCGAAAAATATTTTTCATGGACGATTCCGGTAAATGAGATGGTTAAATGTTGAGTGGGAGAATTGTTGATTTTGATCAACATTCTTTCAGAAGAGTTAACGTATTTGAGAAAAAGAGAACTTATACACAAGTACTATACTTTTTAAGGAATTGAATTTGATAGTAGTGGCAAAGAAATTACGATTTGGAGAATATATACGTTTGAGAGGAAATTACGGTGGGGGTGGGATTCGAACCCACGATACGGTTTCCCGTATGCCGGTTTAGCAAACCGGTGCCTTCAGCCTCTCGGCCACCCCACCAGTTTTGGAGTGAATATAATTTTAATCTAACCTGGCCTGCCAGGATAGGCGTTTGTTCGGTTTTTTCGGAGGGGGTGGGATTCGAACCCACGAAACGCGTAAACGTTTGCCGGTTTTCAAGACCGGTGCATTCAACCAGACTCTGCCACCCCTCCAGATAATGAGGTTATTTTCCAATCACGCAATGTAATTATAGCACCGAGATTTTCAAGGTGTTCGGGGAAATTTTGTTATTGATTTCTTTCTTTCCATCGATTGATTTGCGCTGGGGGTGTTTGCAATACAGCATTCAAAGCCTGATAAGCCGGTTTGGGGTTGTAATCTTCGTCAAAGAGAAGCGCCGCCCCCGTACCCTCAAAAAATGAGGGGATCCATGAATATCTGTCGGTGAAGCCCCATGTGATAAAAGCCGTGCAATTGGGGGCTTCGAGGGCTATTTTCAACATTTCTTCGTACACATCTGCCTGTTCTTGCAGTTCTTCGTCTGTCACCGGCGTATCAATGCGCACATCGAGTTCGGTGATATGAACCTGCAAGCCCAAATCGTTGATCTGTTGTATATTGCGCCGAATCGAACGCCCGCTTAGATGATGATCGAAGGGGATATGCATTTGCAGCCCAATGCCGTCTATTGGAACCCCGCGCTCTTTGAAATCTTTCGCCATTTCATAAATGGCTTTCGATTTGGCATTCATTTCTTCCGCCCCAAAATCATTGTAGAACAACACCGCATCAGGGTCGGCTTCATGAGCCCAGCGAAAAGCCATTTCGACATACTCAGGCCCGATGGCTTCATACCAGGCAGAATCATCACGCAGGCTGCCATCATTTTCAAACGCCTCGTTGACCACATCCCATACAAAGATTCTTCCTTCATAGCGGGAGACTACGGTTTCGATGTGATTGCGCAATACTTCGATGGCTTCTTCACGCGTCCAATCGTTGTTTTCCACCCAATTGGGCAAATACGAATGCCACACCAGGGTATGGCCGCGCACTTTCATGTTGTTTGATTCAGCGAACTCAATAATGGTATCTGCATCATCAAAAGTGAAGCGCCCTTGCTGTGGCTCAGTGGGCCGAAATTTCAAGGCATTTTCAGTGGTCACCATGCTAAACTCGCGGGCCAGTGTTTCGCGGTAGAGAGCATCATTCTGAATTTGCTGGGGACCCACCGCCGCCCCAATTTCAATTTCATGCTTTTTCGCCAATTCCCTCAACGGCTCCGCATCTTGAGCCATCGTTGCAGGGATAGTAAATAGCAAGGCGATCAGTATATAGTAGTTTTTCATGATGTAGTCCTTTTCTGATAGGTCTTATTTCCAGGTATCCATTTAGCCAAAAAAAAATTTCCAGCCCCAACGGATAGTGACATATGTCACTATTTGGGAGGGCGAGGCTCCCGCCGAGCCGTGTCGTTGCCTTTACCTTCTGGACATATGTCACTATTGTATGGGCGAAATAAAAATGTTTTCAGATGGCTAAATGGTCTTATTTTCACAATCTTAAGCATATTTTAATGAAGATACAACTACACCAGCATTGTTTTTTTATGATTGTTTGAAGAGAGTTTTCGGTATATGGCCATTTATATCAAGAGTGCGAAGTGCCATGTGGTTGAGGCACAAGAAGTTGTAGTAGAGATTTGAACTGGAAGTGGTGATAATTTCTGGATGGATGAGATATGAGTTTGAAAATTGTTCATGTTTATTAAATCGGTTACTAATGTACTTCAGGTGGCTCTTCGATTACCCATTTCACAGCCACACTAGCATCGATGATATAGCGTCTCATTATTAATTATCACGCATCCCGGTCTTCGCGAATAAGGTCTGTGCTATCGGTCTTTTGTGGTCCGGCTTTGTGTCTTAATTCTTCTGCACTTTTGAGAAAGGCTTTGCGTTTTTGTAGGTTGGTTTCTCTCACACCACTGCTTTGAATTAGCAACTCTTTTGCGAGTTCTTCAACACTACAGCCTTTCGCATCTGCATGAATTTTGAGATGATTAATTACCTCATTATCAATATTCTTTACAAGTAGATCACCCATGTTTCTTACTCCAATAGATCATATCTCTATTTTATATTAGCACGAAATTCGCATGGGAATAAATTTTCCTCACCAACATTCACAACAACTGAATATCAAAGCAGGCTTTACTTTCCTGCTCGTAAGGCTCTTGTATCCTCTATTCACACTCAATCAATAGAATTATAGTGCCATCTCAATTTGTATTATATAATCTTGCGGAGATGATTGATGTATACTTTTGATGTTGGAGGTTGGTATATCAACCCTTATTAATTTAATCCACAAGCAATAACACTAAGGTCCAATGTGTCTATTATGTCCAATGAGTCCATTATGTCCATTTATATCCCAAAATTTCAATGCAAAAAACCACTGATTAGCAAATAATTCCTGGGAGTTTTATCATTAATAAACAGAGTTGTGTGTTAAGATAGACTGTAATGAGGTGATTCTTATGAAATTGAAAGTTGTCATTCATGAAGCAGAAGAAGGTGGATACTGGGCAGAAGTGCCTGCTATTCCAGGTTGTGCGAGCCAGGGAGAGACGTTGGATGAACTTCTAAACAATATCCATGAGGCGGTAGAAGGGTGTTTGTCTGTTGATGTTCAAGACATTCAAATAACGCCGCAAGATAAGGTTATGGAGATTTCGGTGTGAAAGCCGTAAGTGGGAAACATTTTTGCCGTCTCTTACAAGAAAAAGGATGGGTACTGGAACGTATTCAGGGGAGCCATCACATCTACTCCAAGTCAGACTCTGTATCTCGAATTTCAGTCCCTGTTCACGGAAATACGCCTCTGAAAATTGGATTGCAAAAACATCTCATGAAAGTCGCTGGAATTGAAGAATCAGATTTATGAATTGTTCCCCTGTACGCAAATTTGCACATTCAAACAAGTTCAGATTTCATAGATGAGAAACAAAGATATGTCAAAATATCTTATCGTTATCGAAAAAACGAATACTGGTTTTTCTGCCTATTTCGCCTAACCTTCCTGGATGCGTCTCTACAGGTGAAACACGGGATGACGTGGAAGCAAACATGAAGGAAGACATTGAATTTCATCTGGATGGTATGAGAGAAGAGGGATATCCAATACCCAAACCTTCAGCAGGGTCAGCCTATCTAGAAATGAAAATCCGGCAAAAAGTCTTTTTTGGAGCGCAGGTCATAGACGCGCCTTGGTGGGCGTCCTCGCCT
>CAZEZQ010000505.1:0-4861 GCA_964516245.1 uncultured bacterium
GCGGTTGCCTTCCGAAAGAATTTTGGTTTTTTCCATCCGGTCGATTTCTTGAAATATATCGTTGAAGCCTTCTGTATCCACCGCGCGGAAAAATTTCCCACCGGTGGTTTCGGCGATTTTGGTCAGTGAATCTTCATCGATGCGTTCCGCTTCCGGATATTGTACCAGCTGTTTGCCGAAGATGGTTTCACGCATTAGAAAGGGGACGCCGGTGCCGCCCACACCGATTGTATAGATTTTGACACCCAGGGTTTCGGCCATATCTGCCGCGGTGAATGGATCGATCTCACCGGCGTTGTTGGCCCCATCGGTAATGAGCACGATGATTTTGCTTTTGGCTTCTGTGTGCCGCAGGCGATTCAAGCCGGAAGCAATCGCGTTGCCGATGGCGGTGCTGGTTTCAGGGATCATGCCAATGTGTACGTCATCCAAAAAGTTTTTTACTATGCCGTAATCGACTGTTAAAGGGCATTGCAAGAACGCGTCTGAAGCGAACACCGTCATACCAATCCGGTCGTATTGGCGTCCCTCGATAAAATTCATTACCGCTTCTTTGGTGACTTGGAGGCGGGTGCGCCGGTTTTGCACGTCCAAATCGATTAAGTTCATGCTGCCGGAAACATCCAGCACCAGCATGATATCTACACCTTCTGTATAGACTTCGCTGCTCACCAGTTCAGCTTGTGGGCGAGCCAAACAGATAATAAAAAGAGTGAGTACGATCAGCCTTGCGGCGTACAAAAAATGACGTGCTTTGTGTGAAAAAGGGAGACGCCCGCTTTTTGCGCTGAATAGTTTCTTTATGCGTCCAATATCGGAATAGCGAATTGGCGCAGTGCTTTTCGATTGCGCATAGCGCCATGCCAGCCAGGGGACGATCAAGAGCAATACCAACACGATGGGATAGGCAAACCTCATGCATTCACCTCCATCGTTTCTGATGTTTTGGTTTCCGTTTGAGTTTCTTCAGGGAATGTTTGCATGAACGGTGTTGCTTTTACGATATTTTCGGCTTGGTCAATAAGTTCTGTCATTTCTTCGTCTTGGGGTTCGTGTTTGGCGAATTTAATCAAGTCGCATCCTTCAAAAAAGGATTGAAAATCAGTTAATAGATTGGCTGAGACTCCCACCCGGTCCAGATTGCTGACAATTTCGTGTGAGGTTTCATCCATCGCGGGGATGCCCCAGCGCTGCTGGATATAATTGCGCAGTATTTCGCTGACACGGAAAGAAAAGTCTTGAAACAATTTATTTTCGATATATTCCCGATTTTCACGCAAAGCAGCCAGAGCTTGCAAGGCTTGTTCTTGCGGGCTTAGCTTTACAGTCGATTCAAGGCCTTCTTTGGGGCGTGTCCAGCGTTTCCATAGCCAATATCCTATTACTATAAGCAACAGAATGATACCGGCAATGGTGAGTATCATTGGCAAGCGGCTTAATCCAGCCAGGGTGGCTTGTGGTTTTATATCTTTGATGTCTAAATCTTCTGAATCTTCAGGGGTTATAGGGTTTACATTAATTCTGATTGGAGCGGTGCGAACCTGGCCGGTTTGGCCTGATTCGGTTCGAAAATCAATGTTGAATGGAGGGATCTCAAACTCACCGGTAAAATAAGTGGAAAGGGTAAATGTGATGGTTCGCTGCTTTTTTCCATCTTCGGTGGTTTGAGTTAGTCCTGGATTGATGTCTTTGACTTCAAATTGGCCTAAATCAACCTTGGCTGTTGGATTTACAACAGTTACCGAAGGATCGTATGTCAGTTTCACCTTGAGATGGAATATATCGCCGATTGTCATCTCGCTTTGATCGACTGATGACTCTACTTCGGGATATAGACTGGCTGGGATCTCTTGTTGTTGGGCGAAGGGAATGCCAGCCGTAAAGAGAATTATTATGTAGGTTGTAAGTTTAATAAGTTGATTCATGTTTTTTGATTTAAATTCAATAATTTTTGAGTTCTACAAGGACATAAATGACTTAAAGGATGCAAAGGACTTACGTGTTTTTGTAGGTGTATTGTATTAATCAGATTGATATATCAACCTCCAAAGTCAAGTTTTATGCCTCTCTTAAAAGGGGGAATGGGTTAGTCCTCAGTTTATTGTTGATATCCTGCTAACCCATAAAGATTAAAATAATTATTTATTCCGCCCTGTTAGGGCTTGGGTTTTTTGGTTTCATATTCACCAGGGCGTTGCCCTGGGCTATCTTATTGCGCCCCTTTCGGGGCTGTGAAGTTTGCAGGCTGGAAGCTTGCATCACAAAATTGCAGGCTAGAAGCTTGCGCCACAAGATGCCTGGGTTCGTTTATTTATGTTAAACCTAACCAAAGATATTTGAAATTTTCTAAATTCAATATCCATTGGGGAGAGCGAATCTCCTGATGAGCCGCTTGAACAAGAAACCGGCTCGGCAGGAGCCTCGCCCTCCCCATAAACTTATTACCCATTGATTTAATTTAACTTGAAAATCTGAGAAACAAATTCTCACATTTTGTCCGTTAGAATCTATTATTCATTTCTTCTTTGTAAAACATGACTATATAGTGTTTTATTGAAAATTATTTAGTATCTTTTAGCTCTTCTGTGAAAAAATTTTACTAGTGGTTCTATGTAATCTTTATCGGTTCGAATTGGTATGTGGTCTACTTTCATTCGGCGGAAATCTTGGGCCAGGCGTTTTGAATCTTCATTGGCCTCATCTGTAAATTGTTTACGAACCTGGGCGTCATAAGTATCGAAAACGATTATTTCTCCCGTTTCAGCGTCTTCCAGTTCCAGAAAACCTACTGGGGGCATTTCTACTTCGCGGGGGTCGGTGATGCTTAGCGTAATTAGATCATGCCGCCGGTTAGCGATCCGTATGGCGTCTTCAAAACCACTACTCATAAAGTCAGAAAGTAAGAATACTACGCTTTTCCGGTTTAAGATGCGGCCCATAAATTCCAAGGCGCAATTGATATCTGTAGTGCCGCCTTTGGGTGAAAAAGTCAGCAATTCACGTATCAATCTGAGAACGTGCTTTTTGCCCTTTTTTGGGGGAATGAACTTCTCCACTTGGTCGCTAAACAAAATCAAGCCTACCCGGTCGTTGTTTTTGATTGCTGAAAACGCCAGCAGGGCGGTTAAAATTGCCGAAAGTTTTCCTTTCATCATTCCACTGGTGCCGAATTGATGGGAAGATGAAGCGTCGATCATCAACATCACGGTCAATTCACGCTCTTCACGGTAGCGTTTAACAAAGGGTTCGCCCATACGGGCCGTCACATTCCAATCGATGGTGCGAATGTCGTCTCCAGGTTGATATTCACGGACTTCTTCGAATTCAACCCCTTGGCCTTTGAATACAGAATGGTATTCTCCCGCCAGAACGTCGTTCACCATACGATTGGTGGTGATTTCGATTCTGCGGATTTGCGCTATCAATTCCCGTGGAATCATCCCTGTTTCTCCTGCCGTGCCGCGATCAATTCTTTCTGCAATTTGCCGATCGTTTTTTTGGATTCAACCAATTGATTTTGCATTTGACTGGCTTGCTGCACCAGATTTTGAAAACGCTGCTGAAGCTGCCGCATTTCACGCTGATGTTGAAAGGTTGATTTGAATATCCCATCAAAGATTCGGTCCCGTTCCTGCCGGTAGCGCCGCTTTACCACCCGCTCGTTTTCATGATATGCCTCTTGTTCGATTAAATTCGAGTTGTCTCCATGCCGCCGGTATTCGCCAGTGACTTGGCGGATGTGATAAAAATCAAATTTGCGCGATAAGCGTATTAAAAATTCCCAGTCTTCATACACCAGCAGTGATTCATCGAACGGACCGACCGCATCGAAACAATCGCGCCGCACCAGCCAGCAGGTGATGGGGATATAGTTCGCTAATAATAAATTGTTTCGTTCAAAATCGAAGGAATAAACCAATTTTTCTTGCGCCCGTTTCCATTCGTGGGTGAGTTTGTCTTGTTCAAAGGTTACGTTCAGCACATCGCTGTATACAAATGGCCGTTGGCTTGGCAAAGCGGTTTCGGCCAGCGTTTTGACGTGTTCGGGATAGATCACGTCGTCGTCATCCAAAAAGCAGATATAGGTTCCATCTGTGTTTTCCACCCCGATGTTGAGTGCTGCTGTGCGGCCCATGTTTTGGGGATTGCAAATATATTTATGATTTCGTTCTTGAAGCACTTCATGCACTATTGGTTCTACATCTTCACCGGCGTCGTTTACCACGATTGTTTGCAGGGAAGGGTAACTCTGAGCCTGGATACAACTCAAGCACTCCCGTAGGTGTTCGGGGCGGTTGTATGTTCTTACAACTATTGATACATCTGGTGTTTTCATATTTTTATTTCGCCCCGTTGGGGTTTGTGAAGTTTGCAGGCTGGAAGCCTGCATCACAAGATGGTCTTGGTTTTCATTTTGTTCTTGGTTGTGTTAAACATTCTCAACCCCACCCTAGCCCTCCCCAGTCTTGGGGCTGATCTTTACCCACATAATGTGAACTTGGAATTCCCCCCCTATTAAGGGGGGTAGGGAGGATCTGGCTTTTCTCATACCGCCAAATCCCCCCAGCCCCTGCGGTGCTTACCCCCCTTGATAAGGGGGGCAAAAAACAATCCCAAACTTGTGGGTAAAGATCGGAGTCTTGGGGAGGAGATTGTTGGTATCTCCACAATACTTTTGGGAAAAAATCTATTTAATTTAGTGATAATGTGAAACATTAAGATAAAAATTTGAGACATTTAGATGAAGACCTGGCAAAAAGTTTGATCTAGAAAATGACTACACAATATATAGTAAGGCGGCCATTAAATCTGCGCTGTATGTTGTTGCAGGCGAGGACGCCCACCAAGGCGCGTCTATGAC
>CAZEZQ010000506.1:0-4855 GCA_964516245.1 uncultured bacterium
GATATGATCGGCTTAGTTCCATCTCCTGAAGAGGTTGAAACCTTTCTCAATGATAAGAGCCCAGATGCATATCAAAAGCTGGTGAAGCGTTTGCTTGATTCACCGCATTACGGAGAACATCGGGCGCGCTATTGGTTAGACCTGGCCCGATATGCGGATAGCCACGGCTATCAGGTGGATCGCCCGCGCAGCATGTGGCCCTATCGCGATTGGGTGATCGAGGCGTATAACGAGAATATGCCTTACGATCAATTCGTGATTGAGCAAATGGCGGGCGATATGCTGCCCAATCCTTCCAAAGATCAATTGATCGCTTCAGGGTTTCACCGCAATACCAAAGTGAATGAAGAAGGGGGAGTGGATCCAGAAGAGTTTCGCCGTGCCGCAGTGGTGGACCGAGTGGATACCACCGCCACTGCATTTATGGGCACCACCATGGCTTGTGCCGAGTGCCATGATCACAAATACGATCCCATTTCACAGAAAGAATTCTACCAGTTCTATGCCTTTTTGAATAATACCACCGATCCAGGCAATCATGGCGGTTTAAGCGGCAAGGTGCAACCGGTTTTGAATCTACCCGATGAGAAGATCAAAAAAGAATTGGCATTTATCCAAGATCAGATCGATGATCTCGAAGCGCAATACAAGCAAGCGCGTCAGAACATCGGTGATGAAATGCAGGCGTGGGAAAAGCGCTGGCATCGCGATAACCCCAGCAGCTGGATATCGCTTGATCCAGAAGAATACAGCAGCGGGAACGAAGTGGAGATCGAGCGTTATCACGATCAATCACTGTTCTTTCATGCGCAAAAAGACACAATGCAATCCGATACATACACTGTTCTTTTGGAGTCGCCCAAAGTGACGGTGCATGGGGTGCGAATTGAGATTCTGCCGGATGAGCGTTTGCCCAAAGGTGGGGTAGGGCACTCAGAAGACGGCAACTTTGTGATTTCGGATGTGCGGGTGTATGAGGCGCTGCGCAAAAAGGAAACGGAAACAAACCAGCTGAAGTTGAAATCAGTTTCGGTTGAACACAGCCAAGTGGGGTATCCCGCCAAGAATGTGATCGATGATGATCCCAAAACCGGCTGGGCGGTGGCGCCGCGGGTGAATGAAAAATTCAACCTGGTGCTTGAATTGGAAGAGCCCAAATCGTTTCGCATCGGGCAGAAATTATTGGTGGAGATCGACCAAAATGAAATGCTGGATCATCAGGTCGGCCGCATTCGGATTTCGGTCAGCAACCAGCCCAAAGGCAATCGCGTTCCCTTATTGCCTTTCCGAGTGCAGCAAATTATGGACACCAAGCCAACCAAACGCAGTGAAAAGCAGTGGGACCGATTGCGCCATTATTATGCGGAAGAGATTTCACCAGTACTGTCGGTACTGCGCGATAGCATCGGCCAACTCAAAAAGCGCAAAGACGAAGCCTTTCGAACATCAGACTATACGATGGTAATGGGCGAACGGGATGAACCGCGTGAAACCCACGTTCACATTCGGGGGAACTTTTTGAACCCGGGTGAAGAAGTCGAACCCGCGGTACCGGCTGTGTTTCATGATATGAAAGAAAGCAGGCCCCGCAACCGCTTGGGACTCGCGAAATGGTTGGTGAGTGAAGAGAATCCACTCATTGCCCGTGTCACAGTGAACCGCTTGTGGCAGCAATTCTTTGGCAATGGAATTGTGAAAACCAGCGAAGATTTTGGCGCCCAGGGCGAAGACCCAACCCACCCCAATCTATTGGATTGGCTGGCGGTGGAATTTATGGAGAGCGGTTGGGATGTGAAACATATGATCCGCCTGATCGTCAATTCAGCAGCCTATCAGCAAACCAGTAAGGTCAATGATGAACTGTTGGAGTTGGATCCATACAACCGATTGTTAACGCGGGGACCGCGGTTTCGCATGAGCGCCGAAATGATTCGCGACAATGCTCTGTTGGTCAGTGGATTGCTGAATGATGAAATCGGCGGGCCAAGCGTGTTCCCACCACAGCCGCCCGGGTTGTGGAAAGAGATCGGCTTTTTGCGGCCGGAATTCGGAATGAACCGGTGGCCCGATAGTGAAGGTGAAGACCGCTATCGCCGCGGTATGTATACCTTCTGGCGGCGCACCATTACCTATCCCAGTTTTGCCGCGTTTGACGCTCCCAGCCGTGAAACCTGTGTAGTGAAGCGGGAGCGCACCAACACGCCTTTGCAGGCGCTGGTGACGTTGAATGATCCTGCCTTTGTTGAAGCGGCGCAGGGATTGGCGTACCGGTTACTCACAGAAGGGGGCGAGACACACGAAGACAAAATTAAATATGCCTATCAATTGTGTCTCTCGCGCCAACCCAAGCCGAAAGAGACTGAACGGCTGCTTGAACTCTTGGCGCAGCAGAAAATCAACTTTCTCTCCGATCCAAACCTGGCCGAAGAGATGATGGTCGACACTTTGGCAGGACGTTTTCAAGCGGATGTAGACAAGCGCGACTTGGCTGCCTGGACGGTGGTGGCCAACGTGATGTTGAACCTGGATGAATTTTTAACAAAGGGGTGAACCCATGGCTGAATTTTGTTCGAATTGTGAATCAAACGATCCTAAAACCCGGCGTGAATTTTTGCAGCGCTTTGGCAGCGGCATCGGCATCTATGCGTTAGCTTCGATGTTGAATCCAAATGTGTTCGCCGATGGCGAGGCGAAGTTCAATGGCTTGCCGGGATTGCCCCATTTTGCGCCCAAAGCCAAAAACATCATTTATTTGTTCATGTCCGGCGGCCCCTCTCAGATTGACTTGCTCGATTATAAACCCGAATTGGCGAAGCATGACGGCGATTCGCTACCCAAAGAACTCACTGGGGATCAACGCTTCGCGTTTATCAGCCCTCAGGCGGCGCTGATGGGAGCGCAATACAAGTTTCAGCGGTACGGCGAATGTGGGATGTATCTTTCTGAATTGTTGCCCAACATTGGATCGATTGCCGATGAAATCACCCTGATACGCTCCATGCATACCGAAGCGTTCAACCACGACCCAGCGCGCATCTTCATGAACACCGGTTCGCAAATCGCAGGCCGCCCCAGCATGGGCAGCTGGCTGAGTTATGGTTTGGGCAGTGAGAATGAAAATTTGCCGGCGTTTGTGGTTTTGCTATCGGGCAATGGCCAGCCACTGACAGTAAATAGCTGGGGCAGTGGGTTTTTGCCTTCCGAACATCAAGGAGTTCAGTTCCGCACCAAAGGCGATCCGGTGTTGTATGTTTCCAATCCGGCAGGATTCAATGAAAGCGTGCGGCGGCAATCTCTGGACGCCGTGCGAGATTTAAATGAAATGACCTACAACGAATTTGGTGATCCTGAAATCGAAACCCGTATTGCGGCGTATGAATTGGCGTACCGGATGCAAACCAGTGTGCCCGAACTGATGGAAATTGCCAGTGAGCCCAAAGAGGTGCATGACCTGTATGGCGTGACACCCGGCCAATCATCGTTCGCGAACAATTGTTTATTAGCCCGGCGAATGGTCGAACGCGGCGTGCGTTTTGTGCAGCTGTATCATCGCGGCTGGGATCATCACGGCACGGTGGACGGCAGCATTTCGATGGATCTGCCCCTGCGCGCCAAAGAGATCGATCAACCGGCAGCAGCGTTGGTCAAAGATCTCAAGCGAATGGGTCTGCTTGATGAAACACTTGTGATCTGGGGCGGTGAATTCGGGCGCACCCCAATGCGGCAGGGGCCGGACAATCCACGCACATTGGGGCGTGACCACCATCCCCGCGCATTCAGCATTTGGATGGCGGGCGGCGGCATCGAAAAAGGATTGGTGTATGGCAGCACCGATGAATTGGGCTACAACGCCGAAGAAGATAAGATGCATGTGAACGATTTGCATGCGACCATTTTGCATCTGTTGGGAATCGATCATGAAAAACTAACCTATAAGTTCCAAGGCCGTGAGTTCCGTTTGACCGATGTGGCTGGAGTCGTGAGAAAGAAGATTCTCGCTTGATTTTTTAAGAAAAATCGTTTTATGTATTGCTTTATGATTTTCATGAAATGGAAGGGGTGCTATGGACGAGAATCAATTTAGTTTGCAATCTCTGCTTGCCACCATTGAAAATTTTGTTTGGGGTCTGCCTCTTATAATTTTATTATTGGGGACAGGCCTTTTTCTAACCATCCGCTTACACGGTATACAATTCACCAATCTCTTTTCTGCCTTGAAACTGACTTTCAGCCGTGCAGACGAAAAAGCCGAAGGAGATATATCTCATTTCAAAGCGTTGATGACGGCATTGGCCGCTACGATTGGAACGGGGAACATCGCCGGTGTGGCGACTGCGATTGCGGCCGGTGGCCCCGGAGCCTTGTTTTGGATGTGGATCACGGCACTGGTGGGCATGGCCACGAAATATGGGGAAGCGATTCTCGCGGTGAAGTACCGGGTGATCGATGAAAAAGGTGAAATGGTCGGCGGACCGATGTATGCGCTGGAACGCGGCTTGGGCATGAGATGGTTGGGTATCGTATTTGCCCTGGTTGGGGCGATTGCCGCGTTCGGCATCGGCAATGGGGTGCAAGCCAATTCGGTGGCCGATGCCTTGAATACCTCGTTTGGCATCCCCTTTTGGTTGACAGGAATTGTGCTGGCTTTTTTAACCGCTTTGGTGGTATTGGGTGGAATCAAACGCATCGGCCATGTGGCCGGGGTGTTGGTCCCCGTTATGGCTGTGATTTACATGATTGGTGCATCCATTGTGTTGTTTATCAATATGGAAAACATCCCCAATGCGTTTCGATTGATTTTTCAGCATGCGTTCACTCCCACTGCCGCGGCGGGAGGCTTTATTGGTGTGGCGGT
>CAZEZQ010000507.1:0-4844 GCA_964516245.1 uncultured bacterium
TGGTGGGCTGAAGCCCACCCTACACTTTGTGTTTCATCTTGATATAGCCCGCCGGAGCGGGTGGGGTGCTCTTAAGCAATCATGTAGAGCGTGCTGGGTAGATACCTTAAAATCGTAATAAATTCGCATTGATCTTTTTTAGCAAATGAATTATATTGGCCTATGGAGTGGGGGAAAAGAGTTGAACCGTTTGCTATAATAGAGTAGAGAAATATAACGATTTTTCTCGATGATGGTTGATCTAATATTCATTCTAAAGCAAGGGTAGTGAAATGAATAAAACAAGTCAACAAGTTGCACCTAACTTGAGGGGTGGTTGGATGGTAAAGCGTTACCGTGCGAAACGAGCGTCACGCGTGTTCAATACCCAAGAAGAAGCAATACGTTTTGCCCGAAAACGGGCTAAAGAAGAATATTCAGATTTATATATTCATCGTCGGGACGGATCAGTACAAAAGAAGGAGTGCTATGATATTCATCCAAATCCAACAAATGGTAGAAAGTAATTCACATCGATGGCCTTTGACGAGAATGTCTTTGTTAATTGTCCAATAGATAGAGATTTCTACCCTTTGCTAAAACCTTTGCTTTTTACAATTCTTTACTTAGGGTTAAAGCCTCGCATATCACTCGAGCGTTTGGATTCTGGGGAACCTCGTATCCAAAAAATTGTGGAATTAATTCAAGAATCAAAATTTGCCATTCACGATCTTTCACGCATTCAAGCTGAAACAAAAGGGGAGTTCTTTCGACTTAATATGCCATTTGAATTAGGATTGGATGTCGGTTGCCGACTGTTCAAGAGAGGGAAATGGTCGAAAAAGAAATGTTTGATTCTTGAAGCCGAAAAATACAGATACCAAGCAGCGATTTCCGACTTATCCAATTCTGATATTGCTGTACACAACAATAATCCAGAAGAAATTGTTATTGAAGTTCGTAATTGGCTCAATTCAGAATTAAAACTGCATGCATGGGGACCTTCTATAATTTGGAACGATTTCACAGATTTCATGAGGGACAATTACAATTATTTGAAAATGCGTGGTTTTTCCGACCGTGATAATGAACGGCTGCCGGTTAATGAACTCATGGCGTATATGGAAAAATGGATTCAAGAGAATACTTAATCATAACCTATTTATTTCGATTCCCCATATTATCTGAATTTCAATCCACCTGTATTCAACTGGAGGTTGCTATGCGTCCAAAATACAATATCCCATATCTTACACTATGGTTTTTCTCTCTTTCATTCTTAATAGGAGTTGGACATGCTTTTTCTCAGGAAGGGCAGCCATCCTCTCATGATCGAGGCACGCTTTTAAGAGTGGCGCGGGAGTATATTCAATCTGTCAGTTACTGTGCATTAGTTACTGTAGATGACAAAAATCAGCCTCATGTGCGGACTATGGATCCGTTTCCTCCCCAAGAGAATATGGTGGTATGGCTGGGGACCAACCGGAAAAGCCGGAAAGTGCAGGAAATCAAGAATAATCCCAATGTATCCCTCTATTATGCAGATGAAGATGGAGTGGGCTATGTTGCGATAATGGGGACAGCGAAGCTGGTTGATAACGCCGAGAAAAAAGCAATATTGTGGAAAGAGAAGTGGGAGCAGTATTACAAAGATAAAAAGCAAGACTATCTATTGATTCAAGTGATCCCCAAAAAACTGGAGATTGTGAATTACAAGCATGAGATATTGGGAGATCCGGACACCTGGAAGACGCCATCAGTGGAGTTTGAAGAAAGGGATGGTTGTTAATTATTCCCAAAGAAGAAACGGAAATAATGTGAACTTTTGGGCAGGAGTATCAAGAATATAAAGTTCGTAGGAGAAAGTTGCTGCCACCATTGCTATGGCGCCGAGGAGATGCAATACAACTGCAAATGTCTTTGCAAATAAATCGTGTTGCTATTTGAGGTGAAGTGGTTTATTTTATTGCGGAAACGATTTGAATCCTACTTTTAAGGATCAATGATGTACAAATTTTGCATTGTATTCTTCATTGCTATAGTGTGGTTTTCTTGTGTAGACATGGTGGATCACTCGAAAAACTCCACCAAACAAGAGAAAGAGATTCAATCAATATCAATAGATTGGCCGGAAAACAAAGATACGATTGAGATTCCAATAGTGTACGTCGGAACTATTCCCGCAATACACTGTCAATTAAATGGAACCGAATCGGTGCTCTATCTCGATACAGCAAGCGCGTCAAATTCTCTCTATCAAGACCGCCTTAACCGCCTCGGGCTTAAAGTCGCGGGTGAAATGAACATTACTTTTTACACTGCGAATGGAAGTGTAAATCAGTGTGAACATTCTGAAGGATTTGTGATTGTATTACAGGATGGTCTGAAGATGAATGTTTCAAGAGCTCCTTTAATGCCCGGCAGTGGAAGAAATCCTGAGAATGAAGTGGATGGTATTTTTGGAGTGGCTTTGTTAAAGCACTTCAATGCTGTTATTGATTTCAAGAATCAGAATCTTGCATTAACGAATAATGAAATGCCAAACAAGCCATCGGTTACTCCACTTGCGGAATCCGTTCAACCGGAGAATGGCGATGAAGAGTAATCGTTTCTGCTTCCAAACACTAATTTTTACAATGGCCATTTTTGGAGTATGAATTGACCTTCCCCAAAGTTTATTTAGAGATTCTAAAGTCATCGCACCAAGACGAATTTATTGAGGCTGTAAAGCGAAGCCGCGAGTTGCATTATCCCTGGTCATCTCCGCCTTCGACTCCTGTAACGTTTGCCAAATATATTGTGAAATCTGAAAACAACTACATTCGTTGGGCCATTCGAAACCACGGCGGTGAGATGGTTGGTGTGATTACTGTATCCGAAATCGTGCGCGGTGCCTTTCAATCCGCCTATTTCGGCTACTTTACTTTTGCTCCTTATCAAGGGAAAGGGTATATGAAGCAAGGGCTTAGTTTGGCGATTACCGAAGCGTTTACCGAATATCAACTTCACCGGTTGGAGGCTAATATTCAGCCTGGCAATACGACTTCTATGTATTTGGTTGAGTCGCTGGGGGTTCGGCACGAGGGATTTTCACCGCGGTATCTTTTTATCAATGGTAAGTGGCAGGATCATGAACGGTATGCAATTACGGTGGAGGAGTGGTCCAACTAGCCGGGTTTGGTTTTGAACCCACAAACCGTATTCTGATTGTAAATTTACAGTTCACCTAATGGGCGATTTTCAGAACTTTGAGCGATCTGAATATCGAAGTTTTCCAGCAATTCAGAAATTCGTTGAAATTCACTATCTGCACAAACAGGGAAATGCGATGAGCCGTTGAGTTCTAACAACCGCAGCACTTCAGCGGCGGTTAATTGTTCTACGGGACAGGCTGGGTGGAAAGCGGTGGTTTCATCGTTATTGTTCAACACTCGCACCAATACGCCGGATACAATCAATCGTTCAATTTCTGAACGAACCAATGCCGCCGGGCAGCGCAGTAGTTTCTGAATCTTAACTTCGTCTGGTGGTGGTTTGGAATGTTGAAATTCCTGCACACAAATTTGTGTGATACGCAGCGCCAGCAAATTCCGAAAACGTAGGCTGGCGCGTTGTGCTTGGGGCTCGAATTCATAGTTACTGGCATTTTGCTGGGCATAAGAAAACTCAGCCCCAAAGAGAACGATCATCCAACTCAGATAAAGCCAGATTAGAAATAACGGCAAGGCGGCAAAACTGCCGTAAATGGCATTGTAGTGTGAAATCCCTATTTGGGAGTTGATGTAAACCCACTGCAACGCTTGAAAGAGCACTGCGGTTAGAATACCAGAAATCATCCCTGCATAAAAACGGACTTTGGTATTTGGGAAAAACATATACAGGAAAGTAAATACAGCACACAAAACCACAAGAGGCAAGAACCCAATAACGTATTGAAGCGCATGGCTGATTGTACCGATCGCCGCATTCTCATTCCCGGCTTTTTCTAACTGGGTGCTCAGATAGATTGTCAGGCTTCCAGACATGACAACCAACAAGGGGCATATCAACATCACCGAAAGGTAATCGGCGAATTTTCGTTTGATTGTGCGGGCTTTCTCGACCCCCCAAATGTGATTGAAAGAATGTTCAATATTTCCAAGAAGTTTGATAACCGTCCAAAACAAAATTACGACTCCTACGCCCGCCACCAAGCTCCCTTGCGTATTTTCAAGCAATTGGCGGGCAAATTGGATTACCTTGTCAAGAATTTCTTCTTGACCGGGAAAAGCGGTCGTAAAGATTATTTTCGAGTAATTGTTCAAAGCCAAAACCTTTGGCGACCCCAAATGCCATGGCGGCCAGTGGGACAATAGAGAGCAATGTATAAAAGGTGAGGGCTGAAGCCCGGAGATTACATTGATCTTGATCAAAACCACGGCACGCGAGCGTAAAAACACGAACAGGGATTAACCAAATCGAATTGATTAAAGAAATATCATCAGTGCGGATGCTCCAGATTTCTTGGCGAAAAAAATCAATGATTTTGTGGTAGGTTTTCACTTTATATGATTTACCCAATACAGCAGAAAATAGAAAACAGCGTTGGAGCCCTGTCACACAGCCAAGCCTCATAACTTGACACTTTTGAAATGAGGATTTTGTGGGTCATAATTTTAATTATAAAACCCTCACCCTAACCCTCTCCCAAAGGGCGAGGGGATAGGTGATTCAACCATTCCAAGGAGAATGATTGTACCCAACAGTCAATGCGTTTCAGACTTTTTGCTTGTACTCGCCACTTGTGGTAAAAGGTGGATAGTAATTCTAAGTAGCCGGGGTGGGATTCGAACCCACAAGCCCTTTCGGGCAAGGGATTTTAAGTC
>CAZEZQ010000508.1:0-4828 GCA_964516245.1 uncultured bacterium
GCTCCCGCCGAGCCGGTTTCTCGTTCAAGTGGCTCATCAGGAGATTCGCCCTCCCCATTTAATACCTAATTTGATCTTAATTTAATGACATTGCCTCCTAGCCTCCCCCAACTTGGGGGAGGAATAACAACAACATCCCCTTACCAGCTGGGGCTGTTTTGGGTGCTGATGGGGCATTGGCGAAAGGCGCCTTCGGGCAAGGGGGGCACATCGCCCACACCGGCTTTGGGCAAGGTGCCATCCAGTTCCTGCCTCCAATGCGCGACATCGCCATCGCCTTCGTAGATATAGAGAAAAGTGGCTTTGCGACCGCTGCGATTGGTGAGTTGGTGATACTTGCCCGATGGGATACGAACCGTCTGCCCGGTTTTCAGATAGACCGGGGCCTCGCCTTCGAGGGCAAATTCAACATTTTCGCCATCCAATATGATATAGATTTCACGCTGGGTATGGTTATGCCAGGGCACTTGGCCGGTTTCGGGGTCGAGTTCGATCCAGCCGGAGCGAAAGCCGACGGCATCAAAAGCGTTGGGGGCCACCAGGGTTTTGCCCAAACGGCCTGCGGGGAAGCGCCGGCCCTCCATTTGGTTTGTGTCCAGCATTTCGACCATAATCATTCTCCTTTCCCCTCAGTTGAATTATCTTATCAAACCAGCCGGCAGCATCTTTAAGTGTTTGCATGGTTGGAGCGCAGGCGTCCTCGCCTGCATCTTACCATGCAGCAGGCAAGTCGCCTGCATCACAAAGCAGGCAAGTTGCCTGCATCACAAAGCAGGCAAGTTGCCTGCATCACAAAGCAGGCGGGACGCCTGCGCTCCAAACAATCAACAGTGTGCCGGACTGTTGATTTAGTTGAATCAGATGATTGTAGATGCATTCATATATGGATGTAAACGAAGGCCACAAGCGGGGCGGCTCTTTCACGGAATGCCAGACATCAATCTCTCTTACATAAAAGATAGAGTCAAGGTTTGCGTGGCGATTGGTACTGGTTCGAAACGACTCATCTGTAATGATTTTGCCTTTCGATGCGTTTTTAAGTTTTTTATGGAACCAGTAGTCAAAATTGTAGAATTGACTATGATTTAATATGCTTATAATCTCACTAATATATAATGATGAAAAGGATCAAATAATGGAATCCTCTCGCAAATCCATATTCAATTTGTCAACAGCAGACAAAATCCAACTCGTCGAGGATTTATGGGATGATATTGCTTCCACACCAGAATCCATTCCAATTCACGATTGGCAAAAAGAAGAATTAGCCAAGAGAAAAGCCAATTTTCAAAAGAATCCAAATTCAGGAAGCACATGGGAAGAAGTGAAAGACAGAATTCGGAACTCCCATGAACGCTGATTTAATCATTCTACCTGAAGCAGAACAGGACATTAATAAAGCGTATAGTTGGTATGAATTACAGCGCTATGAATTGGGTGAAGAAATTTTTAAATTGTGTAGAAGTATGTTTCAATTCAATCCGACGTACACCCATGATGTATGCGAAAATTTTTGAAGAATATCGCAGAGGAATCATACGCCGCTTTCCATATGTGGTATGTTATATATTTATGAAAACAATACTGTATTTGTTTATAGTGTTTTTCACACTTCATTACGTCCAGAAAGATGGGAACAACGACTTCGTTAAACACAATAATCTATTCACTCGCCGAATCGACTTCATCTTCTGCCGGTCCCATGATGAAGTCGGGTGGGTTTTCGAGCACCTGGCGGATGTGGCGGTCTAAGAATCGTTGTTTGGCTTGTTCGCGTTTGTGCAATATTTCTTTTAATTTTCTCAGCTTCATTTCCAAAAACTCGATTTCAATTTGCTGGCGGCGTAATTCGATATTGATCTCACGTTCGAGCATGGGGCGAAGTTCTTGTTCGAGTTTCTTCTTTTCTTCAGAGTCATCCGTATTTTGATATTCAGCCAATAGTTCTACCATACGGCCACGGGCTTCGGCGGCGGCTTCGATTTCCTGCGCCAGTTTGGGGAAATGCTCGTGCAGTTTTTCCATGGTTTCTTCGGAGGAAATCAATTCTTCAATGGGCGCCCAACCGGGTTCTGGGCCGTCAATCTGCCCGTTGCGAGGGCCATGGGGGCCCCGGCCTGGTGGCGGTCCACCACGGTGAAAGCGGCCCCAGCGCGGACCGCGGCCCCGATCGTCACGCTCATGCCGCGGCGGCCGATGTTCGTCAAATCGTCCCCGGCCTTCGTCTTTCAGGTTCCATCCAGAATCAATCCACGCCAGCAGCGGGCGGGGATGAGGGGCGAGTGAAACGAAGGCGAATACGCCAATCGCCAATAGAAGAAACGCCCCAGTGATAATGTATGTACTCTTTTTCATGATTTGTCACCAATTTTGATACAGCCGTGTTTCATATTGTGTTTAGAAGTACATCGGAACAACTGCGGCTCGGAAGGAGCACGCCACGGCGCATTATCAACCTCGCCCACTTCCTTGCAACAAACACAAATCAAGTATTGCTGGATTGCGTTTGTTCGCTCATTTCTACAGTCTCAACTCCCATGCTTGTTTGCAGCGATAGCAAATCTTCTTCGAGTGTTAAAAGTTCGGAGTTCAAGGTTTCCAATGTATCGTCAGAGACCGCGATTTCTTGGCTCGTGTTGTTGATAGTGGCGTCTTCAGCGCTTTGCGATTGGATGTAGACGCTGTAACTCAAGAGAAAAATTGAAGCCGCCCAGGCAAACGAGACCGCCAGTTTTTGCAGTGTTGTGGATTTGGGCTCATTCGTGGGAAGCATCGCTGCTTGCTGTTCGGCCTTGGCCAGTTCGAGCACCTGGCTGCGTATGCGGCCAGGCGGGTTGTATTCGGGCAGCGTATTGCCCAAACTCGCCAGCCGCTGGGTTTCTTCCCACGCCTGGGCCAGTTGGGGGCCGGTAACGCAGGCGTTTAAGAAGGCGCGTTTTTCTTCGTGTTCGTCGGGAAGATCCAAATAGCGCATCAAGTCTTCGGGTTCGGGTGGTTTGCCGTTTCGAAAAAGCGGTTTCACTTTCATCGTGCTTCCCTCTTGGGGTTGGAGCGTTCGTTTTCTCCAATCTGTTCTTCCATCAACAGTTGTTTCAATTTGCTGACCGCCTGGCTCATGCGCGAGAGCACTGTGCCCAGCGGTGAATCTTGAATCCCGGCGATCTCTTTAAATGGCAGATCGTGCACCGCGCGCAATATATAGACCTCGCGGATGCGCTCAGGCAGCTGCTCGATGGCGGTTTCCAGATGCTGCAATTGCTCTTGCTCTTCAAGCGCTTCCATCGGCGAATGCCCCTCGCTGGAGACGATATCGAGCCACTGCAGGCCATCATCAGTTTCAACCAGCTCCTGGCTCTCGGTGCGGGTGCTCTTGCGCCGGTATTGGTCCAGGCAATGGTTGTGGGCAATGCGATAGAGCCAGGAGGAAAATTTGCCTTGATCTTTGTAACTGTCGCGCTGCCGAATCACTTTGGCCCACACCTCCTGCAAGGCGTCTTCGGCGTCTTCGCGGCTCTTTAGCATCCGCATCAGGTAGGAAAACAAGGGACGGTGAAACGCATCCAGGATCCGCTCAAACGCATCCATATCGCCCTGGTCGCGGTAGCGGAGAAACGTGGCACCATATTCTGGCTGAGCGTCCTGATTCATCCTTATTCTCTTCCCTGATGATAACAACGCTGAAAAATCGGGTTTATTGATCTGGTCTTCTTATTTTACTGAATTTGTTTGGGTTTTGTATGTGTATTTGCTTGAATCACAATTAATCCCCTACACATTCTTTTCTAACCGCACCCTGATGAATCATCCTTACGACTCTCGCTTATCCATCGGTGTGGGGCTAAGATGATTGTTCGGCTGGAACGAATTTGGCCGAACATTTAGTAAGATTGTCAAAATATATTCAGATTTTAAATGCAGACAACGCGGCTCGACGGGAGCCTCGCCCTCCTTAAGAACGAACAAAAATTTGGCAATCGCTCTAATACATCTTTACTCGAAATTAAAGGACACAAAACTTTGCTGTTTCTGATTGTACTGGTCTTTGGACTTGGAATTTATTTTTATTCGTACCGCTGCCTGGATGTTCCAATATCGGGGACGTTTCGAGCGGCTTTGACGGTGTGCCGTTTTCTCTTTTTGGGCGCGATGCTGTTTTTGCTTACCCGCCCTTCTGTCACCGACGACCGATCGATCACTTTGTATCCCAATCTGTATCTTGTATTGGATGATTCTCAAAGTATGGCTCAACCGATACGGCCGGAAGAAGGGATTGGAGATAACGAACCTTCACGCTGGGAACTGGCATTGGAAACACTGCAACAAAACGGGGTTCTAGAATCTTGGCGTGAAGAGGGATACAACCTGAAGTTCGGATTGCTTTCACGCCTGTCGGGACAAGATGGCGGGCCGGATTTGTGGAGCACAACAACACCCGATTACGCGAAACCGGTATATCCCTATACCGATCTTTCAAGCGCCATTCGCCAATTTAATCAAACACAAAATCAAGACACTCCATCGTATTTGCTGTTGTTTACAGACGGCCAGTACAACCAAGGCAAGAATCCCCTGGCTGAAACCAACACACTGTTGAGCGCCGATTCAAACGAAACCTTTGAAGAAGAGCAGACCTATCAAGAAAAACGGATCTATACATTTGGCATTGGAACAACGCTTAGCCTTTTTGATATTCTGCTCGATTCGGTGCAAGCGCCAGCCACCATTCGGGCGGGCGATGCGGTGCAAGTGAATGCTTTTTTGCGGATTCACGGTGATTCTCCAAGTGAACCGACTTGCTACTTTGCGCGGAATTGGAGGAGGGCCATGA
>CAZEZQ010000509.1:0-4827 GCA_964516245.1 uncultured bacterium
GGAATTGCTTAACTGCTAACAAATTACGTTTATACAAATTATGGAGGTAGCCGCGATGCGGAAATTTTTACCGCTTTTTGGAGTTATACTTGTTTTCTCATCTTGTTCTTGGTTTAACAGAGAACAATTGGAAATGAATCCTGAGCATATTGTCCAGCCCGAAGTCATGTTGTTCGAGGGGGGCAATTTGGAACATTGGGATATTATGGGCAACCCTGAGGGCTGGCAGGTTGCTGATGGTATATTGAGGAGTGAAGGAGGGAGGGGGGGCGATTGGTTGAAATCCAAAAAACAATACGATGATTTTATATTGCGTTTGGAATATCGTATTTCACCCGGTGGCAACAGTGGTGTGTTTGTTCGTTGTAGTGAAGAAGGCAATCCATGGGAAACCGGTTATGAATGCCAAATTTCCAATGAGCAGCCGCCGCGTGATGATTTGCATTGTACAGGTTCGCTATATGGCTATGTTGCTGTGCAACATCGCCCCAATGAATCACCCGAAGTGTGGCATCGGTATGAAATCTTATGCAAAGGCACCCGAATTATGGTATGGGTAGATGGTCTCTTAACCGTAGATGTTGACCAGTCTGAGAATGAAACCATTCAAAACAAACCATTGAGTGGATATATCGGTTTGCAGGATTGCCATTCTGAGGAAGGGCACTGGGTCGAATTTCGCAATGTGCGCATTCGGGAATTGTAGTAAATATTGGTGGGGGCTATGAAAACTCTACGAATTGGATTTATCGGGGCGGGCGGCATTGTTCGCCAACGGCATATTCCTGGATTGCAGGCGATCGAGAATGTTGAACTGACCGCCGTGTGCAATTCCACACGTGAATCCAGCGAACGCATTGCTGAAGAATATGATATCCCGCAAATCTATGAACATTGGCAAGATTTGGTTCATTCTCCGGATATCGACATTGTATGGATTGGCACATGGCCTTATCTTCATTGTCCGGCCACCTTAGAGGCGTTGCGGGCCGACAAGCATGTATTCTGCCAGGCGCGGATGGCGATGAATGCTAACGAAGCGCGGCAGATGCTGTCTGCCGCGCAGCAATCCCATCTTTCCACCATGCTATGCCCGCCTCCAATGGGATTAAAAGGTGACCGCTTTATGCAGAAATTACTGCATGAAGACAACATCTTGGGGGATATCTATTCAATTCATTTTCGCGCGATGTCAGATCACTTGCTCGATCGTTCAGCCCCGATAACCTGGCGGCAGCGTGAAGATTTATCTGGTTTCAACACGTTAACAGTAGGCATTTATGCAGAGGTGATTCACCGTTGGTTTGGATATGCCGAAAATGTCTCTGCTCAGGCCAAAACTTTTATCCCCAAGAGAGTGAACGAAAAAGTGGAGCCCGTTTTCGTCACCCGGCCTGATATCGTGATGGCGCTTTCTGAAATGCAAAACGGCGCTCTGATGCGTTGGGAATGGAGCGGTTTAGCCGTATCCAAGCCGGAATCGTATGTTGAAGCCTATGGGGAAAAAGGGGTGTTGCGCTACAACTTCGACACAGATGAAATTTGTATCCCTAAGAATCATAGTGATTGGCAAAATATGGATATTCCGAATGATCTAACACGCAATTGGACTGTCGAACAAGATTTTATTGATAGCATTCGCAAGGGGAAAGAAGTTCATCCTAATTTTTATGATGGCTTTAAATATATGCAATTTACTGAAGCCGTTTTTCGTTCTGTCTATTCTGGCCAAACTGTTAATGTTAAGCAAATTTAGCTATTTTCTAATCAAAATTATGTTAAATTATAACTCTCTTAATATCCTTCCTTCTATTTCATTGACAAACCTCAAATTCTTTTTGTATAATCAATTTGTTTCTATACGTGAAACATTTCTACGAAAAAGGAGGTGATTCGATTTCTTATTTGATTGAATGTTTTTCCTACTTAAAGTGAAGCCAGCAAGATGTATTGATTTTGTTCATTGAGAAAAATAGGAGGAAAGTATGAGAAAATTAATTCCATTTTCAATAATTACCTTGTTTTTGTTTTGTCCCATTCTTGTATCAGCGCAAACCGATCAAATTCTGAATTTTGATTACAGTGCAGACGGACCCTGGAATGCTGAAGAAAATGTGAACATGACTGCCCCCAAAGTTCCAAATGGCTCAATTCAATTGGATGGCTCTGTATCGGCTGATGAATATGGTGGATTTGAGAGTATTGATGTTATTCCAGCCGAAACGGCTTGGCCGCTCAATTGGCCGCCAGTACGAGAATGGGACGGACCGGATGACTCCAGTTTTGTGTACTATCTGGCCCATGATGATGATAACTTCTACATTGGTGTGGATGTAAAAGATGATGTGTTAAGCCAGGATGCAGCAGAAGCTACTCAATTCTGGCAGGATGACGCCATTGAAGTGGTTATTATTCCAGGACATATCATTCCCCCGGATACATGGGGAATCAATATCGGTGTGAACGGCACTACTTTCGATTACGGGGCTCATACGTATTTTACTTTTAACGAGAAAATGAGGGGGATCGAAGAAGACGGTACAGATTTACTTGGGCAATCGTTTCAAGCCTCGGATTGGACTTTTGGACCGGATGGAGATATCACTTCTGCCGGTTCTGAAACCGATGAAGGTTGGATGCTTGAGGTCAAAATATCCAAAGCGTTGATGCAGGGGAAAGAAGTGGAATTCCCTTGGTTTGATCAAGCAGGAGAATTCCATCAGGTTGATCTAAATGAAGATATCATCTCCTTTGCAATTGGTGTGGATGATGATGACGCCAAACTGCCGGATAATACTGGTTTTGAACTTCAATATTGGATGCCAGTAAAAGATCATCTTGACGGCTTCAATATGGATGAAGCACTGACTTGGTCCAGTGAAGAAATTGCCAATGGTGAGCATGTCGATTTTTATGGTGTTACGAATGGTTCAAGGTTAGATGGTGGTTCATTGGGGAAACTTACCCTTTCCCAAGAAGTGACACCGGTATCCGATTGGACTTTGCATTAAAAAATTGATAGAATTGAATTCGAAGGCCTATTCTTTAGTGGATAGGCCTTTTTTATTTAGAAAATTTATTCGAAATACTAATGTACAAGAATTATTTTGATATTTTGAAATCTAACGCTAATTTTTTGTTGACAATTCACTAATGTTTTTTATATAATCATTCGTTCTTTCATTTTATATTGATTAGAAGGAGGTAAAACAAATTTTTTATTCGAAGTGAAGCACTGTTTTATTACGAAAAAATCAAAATCAAGAAAGGAAAGTGTAACAACATGACAAAAAGAATTTCTTTACTAAATTCATTTGTACTCAGTATCGTATTGACTTCGGGTTTTGTTTACGCTCAACCCACGAGCGTGACAGATAATTTTAATGTCGAAGGCCCATGGACCGATTTGGAACGAAGCAGCATTACCGCCCCGAAGGTTCCTGATGGTGCTGTAACTATCGATGGCAGCATCTCATCAGGTGAATATGGTGGATTTGAAGGTGTTGAAGTTATCCCAGTGGAAAACGCTTGGAATCTTGATTTCCCTGGTGACCGTCAGACAGATGGCCCTGAAGACACCAGTTTTACTTTTTATGTGGCTCATGACAATGATAACCTCTACATCGGTGTTCAAGCGCTTGATGATGTTGTGAATTCAGATGATCCTAATGATGCGTTTTGGAAAGATGATGCAATTGAACTGATTTTTGATGCCAGAAATGCAAAATTGGATCAAAATTTTGACAATGACACTCCCGCTTTTGGTGGACATCCATATGTAAACTTTGAAGGCCGTTTTTCTGAGTGGGATGACGAAAACGACACATTCAATGCTCGAAACAGTTTCTCTATAGGTGAGCCGGATGCTGATGGAAATTTCACCAATAAACCCTGGGCTTATGGAGAAGATGCTGAGATTTATGGTGTCGGCGGCGAAATAGCCGGTGGTTGGAGTATGGAAGTTCGGTTCGCGAAATCGTCAATGGTGGATCCCGAATCTGGAATTGTATTAGACAACGATCATGTAATGGACTTCAATATTGGTATGGATGACGATGATGCGAAAGGTGTTGGACCCAATGGTGATGGGTCACGATCAAATGATTTAGAACTGCAATATTTCTGGTCCAATAGAGTTTATGCAGTAGAATGGACACTGGAGGAATATGAAACCAATTCACAAGGCTTCTTTACTGATGAAGAAATGGCGAATCGGGCATGGTTGGATCCTGATATTACACCTTTTAATCTGACGATTGATAGCGGTGGCCGATTGAAACCCGGTGGTGCGGGTGATCTCACTCTATCAGGGACTGTAACCGATGTACCGGATTGGAGCATATATTAAGTTAATCTTGATGTGGTTGGATTCATTCCACCATTTGTAAATTCAACAAAACAAACTGGGCTTATCCAAAAGGGGTAAGCCCTTTTTTTCTTATTTCATTTGGATTTATGATATAGTAAAAATTTTAAGTAACAGGTCAGCCTAATGAAGTGAGTTTTTCAAAAACTGAATGGGCCTTCCCATTCCTCCCTCAATGAAATGGGGCCTGCGCGCCGTGGCGTGGAGGTTAGGAGGGGGTTAAGAGATTTGCTTGTCGTATTTTATCAACCCTCCCCTAACCCCTCCCAATCTTGGGAGGGGAATTACTTCTGATTGCTGACCTATTATAATTTTAATTATTTTTAAGGGAACCAATGGCGAAAAATACCAGTTATTACAAGAAGAAAATCGCTCCCCAAGGCATTAAGAAGAATTTTTCAATCAACAAGCTCATCGATGAATGTTTTACCTCATTTAATGCGCGAAGTTTCCGCCATGCC
>CAZEZQ010000510.1:0-4815 GCA_964516245.1 uncultured bacterium
AAGAGTGAAAATTTTTTCGATTGATAATGAAATCAAGGAAGAACCCTTTGTCGATCTCGCAGCCACTTATGATAAATCAAAACAAAATGTCACCGTGGTTCCCGAATCGATTAATCTAAGTTTGGATAACTTTCAATCCAGGCTCTCTGAAGTTCTATCCAATGCGGATGTAATCATTTTCCCCTCCATTGCCCATTCTGTTCTGCGCTCGCTCCCCGATGCGTTTTACCCTCTCAAGACGGGCGAAACCGTATCCTCATCGTTACCGGTAAGGCTGAATACGGCATATCAGGCAGGCAATCCTGGTGAACTGTGGGCCACGCCCCTATTAATCGATCCCGTAGTGATGGTCTGCAAAAAAAATGTCTTGCGCTTTTTGGGCAGTGCGAGTTTTCCCCAAAAATGGTCGCACATTGGCGTGATTAGCAATTGGATGAAGAAAAAAGACTATTCCTACCCCCAATTCGTGTTTCTTGCCTCCAATCCATTGGCGTTGACAGATTCTTATGTGTCAAGAATCCTTTCAACAGGTTACGGCCGCTTTGCTTTGCAGGATGAATCCCAGCCAAGCCCCAAAGGATATGCAGCCGAATACCAGGTGCTAAACAACGCCATACAAGCTTTCAAACAGTTTCTTGTTGAAAATTATAAAGACAATATAAATGAAGTGCCTCAAGTAAAATCTTGGAATGATTTTTTATCTTCCGATGCGTTTTTCACCATCGCAAGGCGTTCTGAAATTGCAAAAATGGACGAAAACAATCGCTCACAACTAATGGCCTTTGCCATCCCCTATCCCCATGAACCTCATACGGTTACTACCACCTATGCTATTTCTGCCGCTGTCCCCCTCGAATCAAAAAGCCCCTCAGAAGCCGAAGATTTTGTTCAATATTTAAGTTCTCATGTCGAAACATTGGCGCAAAGGAATCCATACCTGCCGATCCAGGGGTATTCTAAGTCAGACCCAATATTGCAAGAACCTTTGAAAGAGAATTCTATATTTTTGCTTCGAACCAGTAAAAATGGCCTGATGAGTGAAAAAAGTGTAATTGATAGCCTAAATGGCAAAATAGATCTTGATGATGCGGCTGAAATATGGAAAGATGGTTATGAGTATCCTTCAACAAACAAGCAGTCTATATCAGAAGGCGTTTAGATTTTAACGTGCGAATTGTAAGAAATTGTCTCTCAGAATTGATTTAGGTGCAATATCATCAGCATTCGGGGCAGACACAGGGGTCTGCCCCTACACGGGTAAAATTTGAAATTTTGAACGAATCAAGATTAACAACAATTTGTTTTGTCAGCCACAACCGCCCCAACGATAGCGACATATGTCACGATGAGAGGGGCACAATCGATGATAATAATAGCCCCAAATGATACCAACGGGGCACAATCGATGATAATAATAGCCCCAACGGGGCACAATATGATAGCCAGGGGCATCGCCCCTGGAAAAGAAAACTTTAACACCCAAGCCCTGAAAGGGCGTTATAATCATTTTGATTTTATTGGATTTATCTAAATAGTGAAAAACAATCTCTCACTATTTAAAAGTAAGAATCTAACCATTTGGGTTTTTCACTTATTGGAATTAACAATTCCAATAAATTCTTAAAGAAAATAAGCTAATGATTGCCTTTATGGAAAAATTTGATTTTAGAATTGAACAAAAAATATTCGTACTTGATCTAAACTTCTGCAAAAAGATTTTAATTTTTTTGCATTTATTATTGACATGCAGGCTGCCTTATGCTAAATTTGGCTAGGATAATCTGGAAGTGTCTCTAAATGAGGGACTTAGTTTAAGGTTGTAGGGAAAAACGTTTCTATAACTGGAACAATTAGAACATGGTTCAATAACTATCTGGAATGTTTGGGTTTATGTATTTTTTCTTAAGTGGGTTTCCTGGTATTTTTGTTCCGTTTCTAGGTTTTGAAAAGCAGGCGTATGCTGCTCTTTTATTTAGTTAAGTTGTTGAATTAACAGTTCTTATATCGCAGGAATGTTGCTATGTGAAATATTGGCGTAGTTCCTGCTTATAAAGTGCTATTGCGAATAAAAGTGGTAATGTATGCAGAATTTGATTTCTGATTTGAGATGAAAGGAATGTGAAATATGTCTGGTGTTCAAAAAAGGTTTGAGCATAACTCTAACGGGAATTTACACCCCCCCAATTACAACCCTCAATTTGGTACCAATTGTCAACATTTTGATAGAACAATGGCAGGAAAAGGAGAGATCATGAGAAAAGCATTCATCAGCAACTCGATGGGAGCGAAATTTGTGCTCTGGTTTGCGCTCACTATGGTAATGGTGTTTGGGATGGCTACCCCAGCATCCGCTCAACTGGATACTTCGGGCTGGAGCTTGGTTGACTTAGAAGTGCAATATCAAAAGTTTGGGCAAGATGCGAAGTTTTCGCGAAAAGCCATATTAGCTGCGACCGATGCCAACAACATCCAATTTAGCAATGGCTATGATGGCACAATCAATGATGCTACCGCTGGGAAGTTTTTCTTTGGTGATTTTTCCAGTGGTGGTTTGAATCTCAGCAGCCGGCCAATTTTCGCCAACCTTGAAAATGGTGATAACTTGGTCTTGTTCTCTGTAATTACGGGTGTAAGCGAAACAATTGTAACCCGTATTAAAACGGAGGCTCCCGGTTCTGCCACAGATGTTTCTAATATTATCGATTCTGTGACAGCCGACTTTCCTGCTAAATTATTTGCCGCCTTTACTCCAGAATCGACTTTCAGAAATGTTAGTCCGACTAGTGCTACAGGTGTAACCGGAGACTTAACTTCAGCAGATCCAGCAAATTCTGTCGTAGTATGGTGGGATGCAAGTGGGAGCAGTAGTTTGGTTGTATCCGCAACTGCTGGTGATGACGACCTAGATAGTGGGAACAATATGGCCGCGCAGGTTGCAATCAGCGGCGCTTCTTCAGGCCAGTCAAACCCTGTGGGTGCTGAAATTGGTGCTGCCACAATTCCAGAAGTAATCGTTAATGCTGCAGCGGGTGTGCCCAATGGGGCTACCGTAACGCAAGCAACAGATTTTACGACGAACCCTGCTTATGGAAGCTCAAACGATCCAATCACGCTTGATGCAAGAGGGTCAAATTTTCAGTTCCGTGAAAAAGATGGAATGCTAATCCAATTAAATGTAACGAAAAATGAAAGCAACGACGGTGAGCCGGATGATCTCTTTTCAGGCAACGGTGACAGTTTGAACGTCAATAGCGACGGCGAGGGAAATTCTGGTACAGAAGCTTTTGGTACCAGTTTTATGGTTGAGTCTAGTTTAAATGATTTGGGAATTAACGACATTTTGAATGATGCTTTTACTAGCTGGTTTGTATCAAATAGTAATTTGCTAGGAGCAGTTGGTGGCGAAACCATTTCTGCCAGTGTTGCCATTCAAGATAATTTGGATACATTTGGTCCCTCTCTTGATATGGATATCACGGTTTCGTTGATGGATGACACCGGTATAGCCGCTGAAGGGAATGTCACTAAGAAAATCGATACCCTGCCTCCGGCAGTTACCAACATTGCGATTGAGCCAGAAGGGAATCTCTCGGCAACTCAACAAGATCGAAAAGTGGTTTCATTGAATCGCACGGATAACGATGCCGTTGATATTGAAATTGATGTGCAGGAAGGACAGGAACAAGTAGGTCAATTTACCGAGTGGCTTGATATCAGTTTAGGATCGTTGGGCCGCCTCTCTACTGGAAACGCAATTCAGTGGTCAACCAAAACCGCTCCTGGAACTGAGATGGAAAATATCAGTTTGGAAGATTCAACGGTAACGACTGTAAGACCAATTTCACCAGGTGATGACAACCTGGGTGTGAGGGTTTCAACCACACTGGGTGTGCGGAAAGATATTAATAACTTGTCAGTGATCAGCGCATTTGTTGTGGTAGTCGCAACTGACGATGCGCGTAACTTGGCCAGTGCAGAAGAAAATGGCAATGCAACCATTGAAATTTCTTCTGGAAACGACTTTACAATCTTGTTCCCGGGTCAATCGGGCCGTACGGTAAGTCCTTCAACTGTCGCCGTAGACGGCAATGCGCCAGAAATCATATCTGCCACATTAGAAGTTTTTGATATGCCGAATTCATATTTCTCTGATGCCGGTTTATCAAGTACAGAAAGAAATGGTGTATTTGGCTTTTTGCGGCAAGCGTCTGAAACCGTTACAAGTGGGCTGAACAACTTCAGAACCGGTGGAATCTCTCCAGTTGTATCATCTTCTATTAACGCCGCTTCTGATGAGATACTCCAAGTAACCCGTGGTACTGTCGGTTTTGGCAGTGGTTTTGTTCCTGGTGATAAACAAAACGGAAGCCCCTTGCGCTTGTTTGTTCGCTTCTTCCCCGAAAAACAATCACAAAATCAAGCATCGGATGATCTGGATGATCAATTCCCGTCAAATATTTCATTGAATGAATATGTTGAAAACAACTTCCTCTTCCAATTCAATAATGAGGGTCTTGGAATTAAAGCGGCGAATAAATCCGGTGGTATACAAGAATCACTACCACAATGGCAATTCAAAGGCGCAGAACGGGTTGGTGGTGCTACCGTCGTTCTCGCATCATTTGAATTGAGCGGCATTCCACAATTAGGGTCGGCCAGCCCTGTAATATCTGGTGGTTCAGACGACGCTGTCATGGGAGTGCAAGTTTCTGACTTGAGTTTCAACCAATCACCAGCGCAAGAATCCAATTCAATTGTCATTGATGCATCCAGGCCTCAGACATTCTTGGCTTCTGAAGCGGGGGATACTTCTAC
>CAZEZQ010000511.1:0-4814 GCA_964516245.1 uncultured bacterium
CTCTATATGTAGATGCAGGCGAGGACGCCTGCGCTCCAAAAAAGACTTTTTGCCGAATCGTCATCAAAATGCTTATCCAATCTGGATTGTCGTCCAAAATAACAACTGCTTTAATTTAATATGGTTTTTGATTGTTACAAAGGGCTTAAGCAAACATTTTTATGAATACAATTTCTGAAGATCACGTCCAAATGAATAACGAAGAAGACTCTTCACTGATTTCGAAAGCAAAGAATGGTGATACGCTGGCATTCAGCCAATTGGTTCATCAATACCAGAAGTCACTTATTCAAGTCGCCTATGGCTTTTTGCGTGATAAAGAAGAAGCGAAAGATGTCGTTCAAGAAGTCTTGTTGAAAGCGTATCGAAAAATCTCTCATTTCAAAAATGAGTCTTCACTTTATATGTGGCTATATCAGATTGTTATTAATCAATGCAAGGACCATTTACGATCGAAATACCGGAAAGTAGAGTGTTCTATTGAAGATTGGAGCACAATCGATCAAAGGTTAGAAATCAAAACCGTTTTGGAAAATACGGGATATGAAAACCCAAGACAATTAGCCATCCGCAAAGAGAGAGTGACCATGGTTCGTGAGGCCATGGATACGCTAGCGTTTTTTAACCATCAAACTTATCCGCGCCAGCAAAGCCGATGAATTTAATGTGGACAAAGAGTTGGAGTCACTCAAAGAAATATTGAAAAAGGGGATAAAAGAATAAAAGCATTTCGAATTTCTTACCGGCCGTGAAAATATGTATATGGTTCTGGGGAAGAAACGTTGGATGGTCTTGGGGAATTCAGGGACATATTTGGAAGTGAAGATGGAGCCATTGGAAGAAGATTATTATCCCATCAGCATCCGCTGGTTTCGCCGGGTGGGAGATAAGCCCAAAGACATTATGAAGTTGAGGAAATTTAAACTGAAAGAAAAAGATCACTGGCTGCTGATTGGGCATAAAACCAGCGATGACACCAACCGAACCGCCCATATAATTTCGTTTGAGTTGGTGGATGACCCCCGCAAGGCTAGCATTGAAGAAGAATCGGAAACGAGTGAAGAAGAGAATGATGCGATTACGCATGCTGCGGGAGAGTAAAGGATATAAAAATTTACATAGTTAAGTTGGCATGAGAATAGTATCCAAAAAAATATTAGAAAATTTTTGTCTGAAAAATCCAGATGCTGAATTACCGTTGAATCATTGGTATAAATGTCACCAAACAAGCAAATTGGAGCAATTCATCTGAACTAAAAAATACATTTGGAACAGTTGATCAACCAATTATTAATTCTAAATGTATAACGAATTTTAATATATGTGGAAATAAGTACAGATTAATAGCATCAATTCACTTTCTTGGTATTAAAATTTTTATTAAATGAAAACGGTTTGACCGATTTGGGCTTAGGGAGATTGTTGGGGAATCCCCATTTAGGAAACGATACACTAAGTGGGAATATTGAGTTGAGCAAAGACCATATCAGAATACTATCAGATTATTTCAAGGTACATGCAGAATTGTTTCTTTAGAACTTTTTTATAATTTCAAGCGATTTCTCTATTCCCACATTCCAATCAGATTACTCATTTTTATCACTTGACTTGAGATTTTATAAGTTATAATTATGTCAAGTTGATTTCCTTTACCTGTATTATGGATAAAATTGAAGAGAAATACCATATATCTGAACTGCTTGACCAATATGGGAAGCTTTTGACCGAGCGGCAGCGTGATTTTATCGATTTGTATTACAATGAGGATCTCTCTTTTGGTGAAATCGCTGAAAATGAAGAGATTTCACGCCAGGCCGTGCATGACGCCATTCAACATGGGAAGAAGGCATTGGAGCGCTTTGAAGATCATCTTGGTTTGGTCAATAAGCATAAGATCAATGAATCAAGTAAAAATACTGATTATATTGATTTAAATGCCCTGAAAGATGGGCTTGAAGAAATATGCTATATATTGAAGAATGATGACATTCTTTATGATACGCAATCGCTCCGGAAAAAGGTGAAGGGTTTATTGGAGTTGATTGGCGGTAAGTAGTTTGAAAATCTTGTAATGAGAGGTTGATAATTTAAAGTTTTTAAAATATGTGCCCTCACCCAGAGGACTGATCTTTCCCTAAAAATTGTGGAGTGAGAATTTCCAAGGGGATCAGAGGGGATTTCTTGTTGGGTTTCAGCATTCGATCCCCCCGGCGCTTGCAGCGCCACCCCCCTTAATAAGGGGGGGTAAAAAAAGAACTCTTTTATTAGGTTTGATTTATGTTTGAAAGTTTACACGACAGACTACAGAATACGTTTCGGTCATTAAGCGGTAAAGCCCGTTTGAGCGAAAGCCATATTAAAGATGCGCTGCGTGAAGTCAGGCTGGCGTTTTTGGAAGCGGATGTGAATTACAGCGCCACCAAAGACTTCTGCAAACGCGTTGAAGAGCGCGCTTTGGGGGCGGATGTATTGAAAAGCCTCACTCCCGCTCAACAGGTCATAAAAATCGTAAATGAAGAAATGATCGAGCTGTTGGGTGGAGATGCGGGCACGCTTGAACTTCCCAGCGGTGAAGTGCGAATCATGCTGGTGGGTTTGCAAGGTTCGGGGAAAACCACCACCTGCGCCAAATTGGCGAAAAAACTGATTGATCAAGAGAAGCGAAATCCATTGCTTTGCGCAGGGGATATTTACCGCCCAGCGGCGATCGAGCAGTTGGAAGTGATGGGTGGGCGTGCCGGGGTGCCAGTGTTTCAAATGGGGACGGATGCCGACCCGGTGAAAATCGCCAATGAAGGGACCAAAAAAGCCCGCAAAGAGAACCATGATGTGGTTATTCTGGATACAGCCGGCCGTCTGCATATTGACCAGGAGATGATGGATGAAGTCAAACGGGTGCAAGCAGCCTGGAAACCCACTCATACCATATTGGTGGTCGATTCGATGGTCGGGCAAGATGCCGTCAATCAGGCGAAACAATTTAGTGAGAATCTTGAATTGTCTGGGACGATTCTCACCAAATTGGATAGCGATACCCGCGGGGGGGCGGCGCTCTCTATCCGCTATGTAACCGGCAAACCGATTTTGTATGCCGGTGTGGGTGAAAAACTGGAAGATTTTGAACCGTTTTACCCGGACCGGATGGCTTCACGCATTCTGGGTATGGGCGATATGTTGACCCTGATTGAAAAAGCCCAGTCGGTCGTGGACGAAAAGCAGGCGGAAGACCTGCAGAAAAAGATTCTTAATCAAACTTTTACTTTGGACGACTTTCTCAATCAAATTCGCCAGGTCAAGCGCATGGGCGGCATTGGGAGTTTGATGTCTCTGATGCCGGGCATGGGCGGAAATGAAATGACCAAGCAGATGGATATGGGCGAAAGCGAAATGAAGAAAACCGAAGCCATCATCTGTTCAATGACAGAAGACGAACGCACCATGCCGCGGGTGATCAACGGCAGCCGCAAACGGCGCATAGCCAAGGGCAGCGGGACCACGGTGCAGCAAGTGAACCGCCTTTTGAAACAGTTCACCCAAACCAAAGAAATGATGGGAATGCTTTCGGGCGGCAATAAAAAGGGAGGCAAGTTCAAAAAAGGCAAAAAGCCCAAAATGAATAAGAAAATGATGAGGAAGATGCAGGGCATGAAAGATATGTTCCCCGGTGGAGGTGGATTTCCGGGGTAGGTTTTAGAGAAATATCTTTTTGGAGCGCAGGCGTCTCGCCTGCTCAAGTTATAAATGCAGGCGAGACGCCTGCGCTCCAAAAAACGTTCTGCAAGATTATCTTTACAAATTTAACGAACCGATTGGAGGTTTTGAATGTCATTAAAGATTCGTTTGAAACGCATGGGAAAAAGGAATCTTCCATTTTACCGTTTGGTTGTGGTGGATTCGCGTTGGCGCCGTGACGGCAAAACCATTGCCGATATTGGATGGTATGATCCAGTAAAGCAACCTGGACAATGTTCGATCAAGGTGCAAGAGGTGTATAAGTGGCTGGAAAATGGAGCCCAACTTAGTGAAACAGCACGCTCTTTATTGAAACAACAAGGGATCTGGGATAAATTTCGTACCGGTGAATACAAGAATGAAACAGAACAATCCGTGGTTGTGAATTCAGCGGTTGAAATAGAGTTAGACGAATCACAAGCGCAGACTGTTACGGCTAACGTGACCGGAGAATCAAGCACTCAAGCTGAAGCGTTAACCACTGCAAGCCAAACGGCAGAACAACCAGCGACGGAAGCCCCTGCCACTCCTGTCGAAAATTCTTCTGCAGCCACCGACTCTGATACAACCGAAGAAAAATCTGAAGCGAAAACGGAATAATTCAAACATTCTCTCACTTCAATTTGCTTAGTTCCTGGTATCGGTCGAGTCTCAAAGCAGACGGATTTGTTATTTGCTGGTTCTGTTTGCCTGGCACCCGGCTTAGCGATCCATGATTGATATGATTGTGAATTGAAACGAGGTAGAAGGACATCGTGTTATGAAAGATTTGCTGATTTTTTTAGCAAAATCTCTGGTGCGGAAACCGGAAGAGGTGGATGTGCGAGAGAAAACTTTAGAAGACGGAACCGTTGAATTGACTTTGCACGTGAATCCAGATGATATGGGACGTGTGATTGGGAAAAACGGGAAAACGGCTCATGCCTTGCGTTTGTTGGTCGCCGCGAAAGGTTCGATGGAAGACAAACGCACCCGTGTAGAAATCGAACAAGTATAATTTGTGTTCATAGATGACGATCCGGCAAAGAGTAAAATGTAGCATTTTGATGTACCACATCTTGGAGCGCAGGCGTCCCGCCTGC
>CAZEZQ010000512.1:0-875 GCA_964516245.1 uncultured bacterium
CGTACATGGACAGGGGGACCGCCAACTTCTCCGGAATCCATATCGAAAAGTGAACCGCCAGCAGTATCTCCTCCATTCGTCGAACGCTGCTGCCAGCGGACATCCAGGTCAGAGCGGATCATGGCAAAAGCATTGGCGGAACTATTACTTAAACTATCCCGCACCATAAGTCCAGTTTTGGACCAATCCTCACCAGGAGCGGGGAACAAATCGACGATTCCCGATGCAGAAAAATTCCCTTCCACTTCATTGAAGAGAAAGAGCATGTTATCACTGTTATTTTCAATATCATCACCATCGCTGATTAATTCGAGTAAACCATCACCAAGATCATTGACTTCTCCCATGTCGGCATCACCGGTTTCGATCCAGCTGTCAAAACCACCTATACCTTCTGGCAGGATACGAACCGTGGTATCCCCACCGGTGAACAAATCATTAATTTCCCCTTGAAACATAGATTGCGCACCTGCACTATCGCTTGGGGCAGCTGTATATGAGACAGAACCTGTGTCTGCAGCAATCTCCCAAGTGATTGTGTTCCCGTCGACGGCGCCGCCGTTGCTGACATCACTCGCGTCCCAACCATCCGGAATGGTTTCTATATAGGTTCCTTCCAATCCAGCGGGAAAATCTAGCGTAACAGACAGGCTGTTACCAAGAATAATGATTGAATCACTAAACGAACGTGTAGCGCGTAATTGTTCAACATTGGCTTCTTCATACAGTGCTCTAACCTCATCTGCGGTTAAGGCACGGCTGTAAATTCGGACCTCATCAAAAAAACCTTCCATGCGTTGATGATCTGCTTGCAACCGGCTGCCAATGGTGACATTCTGTTCTGGGCCTGAACTTAATGTATTGATAATGAGATC
>CAZEZQ010000512.1:885-4807 GCA_964516245.1 uncultured bacterium
TACATCAGCTGGAGCTTCACCTTCAAATACAGAGACAACGTGATGCCATTCATCATCCGGTACAAATGTGGTGGCAACAGTTTGGCTACCGGCATATTCAGTACGTATTGCACCCACATTGCCATTTCCTGCATTATTATTAATGCGAAAATGCCATTTTTCAGCAGTATTATTATTTCCCCAGCCTACCATTCCATTCGAATCGGTGGTTCCATCGGTCGATTTTACCCACAAAGATATCGTACGTGGATTATTACCTTGCACTCCTTCCCACGAAACCTGAAAATCGGAGTCGCCATCAAAAAAGACTCCATTCCCCAACTTGCCTGCAACAGGTAAAGGTTGACCTGCTAATATTTCTGCATTTCTTTCATTGCCAGATGAATCAGTTGCAGTTGTACCATCGTATTCGTCAAAGTTCCAATATCCCTCCAAATCCGATGAAATATCCTGTGCAAAAAGGTTCACACTAAATAAAAGACTTAAACCACAAAGTATTCCCAATGTTGATAAAAAACTTGAAATATTCAACAATTTCTTCATTCTAAGTACCTCCCATATTTCGGTTCTCTAATGTTTTCAAGATGACGTTCGCACTTCTTCAATCGATATCTTTCACTCCTCCTTTCAAAGTAAATTTCTGTAAAGGTTGAATGTTAAGAATACGTTAGAATTGAGTTAGGATTGTGTTAAGATATTATTCCCAAATTACTAAATAAGGGAAGTGATCTATCAAATTTGTACGCTTTTTCAAGAACAAATCAATTAAAACCAAACTGAATGGAATCTAACTCCCTTAATTCATATAACTTATGGATAGAAAAAAATTTTTCAGGAAGGAATGAGGAATTGATTGCAGCAAGTAAACATTATCCAAAATTATCTGAATTTTTTATTATTGTAGGGGCAGACCCCAGTGTCTGCCCCGAATGCTGATTTCACTGAAGATAAAACCATTCTGAGAGAGATTTTCTCACAATTCATAAGTAAGAATCCAAAACATCACATCTGGTCTGAATCTGCTTCAGAGGCAAATAGGGGTTCTTGCTGGCTGCGTTCTTTCTGCAGGAGTTTTTTCTTCCGTTCTGAAGATTCTTTTTGCAGACGTTTTTCTTGAGCTTCCGCCCGTTTTTTTACTACGGAACGAACTGTAAGATTCGCGGCCAACGCAATCAAAATTCCAATGGTCCCTGCTACACTGATCAATTTGGAGATCAATCCTGTAGCCACAGCGGCGATCAATGCAGATAAAAACCAGCAGAAGACCACCCAAACCGTGCGGCCAAGTTTTAATGCCGCATCCCCGCGAACAAAAATACGATCCGCCCATCCGGTAGAAACCACGGCGGCAAATGATACATAGGTTGTTGAAACAGGCAGTCCCATCCCTGATGCAAAAGCGATCACACTGGCAGATACAGAAGTGATAACCGAAGCACGGAGCGCATCATAATGTTGTAGTTTTTTTGAAGTAGGGCTTTCAGATTCTGGCGCCAAACTGTCTTCTTCCCGGTCTTTTGGAACAAACCAAGAAGCCACCCGAATACACCATTTCGGGGCATACAGGCGAACAATATCCCCTTGGCTGCCGGTATTGACTTCAGAACGGGTAACCCGTTGGGCATTTCGAGTGGTCATGCCGAGAAAGAGCAAAAACCCACAGATCAGCAGCAGCCATTGGGGGACATCCAATTGAGGAGCGAGTTGGCCATGCTGCAAAATCATGATTGAGGCCAAACCGGGAGAAGTGCAATTGGCCAAGTCGTTTTGTCCGAACGCGATGCCGATGGCGATCATCCCAATGATGGCTAAACCTGCGAACAGAAAGCGATAACAATTTTTCCCCCCGATTTTGAGTACGATCCAGGTGATCAAACTCAAAGCTGCCCAGACCAATATAACGGTTCCCAACACGGTAGAACTACTCATTAAATCCAGGGTATGCGCCTTCAAGTTTTTTACAAATTCAACATTTTTCATGCCCTTGATAAGCATGAAATACACCAAACCGGTTAAAAGGCCTCCAGCAATCCATGGCCCATGAAGTTTGATTTTGCCTTCATGCTCACAATCTTTTCCAATCGCCCCCCGAAAGGCGCGTTGAATCAAAAAACCTGCAGCGCCACTTATTAGGATCGACATGATTATGGCCAAAATGACCTCTCCACTTTTCGGCCAATTAACCGAATCGAAACCTCCCAATACAAAACCGCCTCCCAATAGTGAGAAAACCAAACCAGCTGTAGTAGAAATGGGCATTCCATAAGCAGAGAATGAATACAACATGACGGTATCGGTCAAATAAACGGCCAAATAAATGGAGAGTGCATCATTCAAGGAAAGGGTTTCCGGTTTAAATATCTCTTTACGGGCGGTTTCCATTACGGGTGAGGAAACGCTGGCTCCGATAATGACAGCCAATCCAGCGAGGTATACCGCTTGTTTTCGCCTTAGAACACGCGCCCCAAAGACTGCATTCACAATATTGGCGGCATCGTTTCTGCCGACTTCAATCGTATCCCATATTAGCATCCCTACTGCGATAAGGACTGCGGTATATACAAATGTGGGTGTTTCAAACCCCATTAATGATTTCCTTTACCGGTACAGGCATTAGATAATGAGATCACATAATTTGAGTTAGATTGAATGTTAAAAAATTGCATACAAAGGCCTAAAAACAATTGCATTCATCCAGAGATGAATGTTTACCACAGATATTGAACGGAGTGATGTTGCTTTACAAGCACTCGTATGAGAAATTTAATAAAATCCAGGGTTGGAATTCCATATTTTTATGTAACAATATATAGTAATGAAATTCTAACTAGATTCTAACAAAATGCTTGTAATTGGTAAATGAGTATGAGCCGTTTATTCATAGAGAGAAAGCAATGAAAATGTTGAAACTTATATGCAAAATACTTAATTTAATTTTATTGTCGATTGTTTCTGGAAATGTGGAAGCCCAATTAAAGGTTGATCCCAAATATCAACCTTATGAACCTGTTTTAGGAGTTTCAGGTCGAATTAGTAGTGTAGGGTCAGACACGATGGGAAATTTGATGGCGCTTTGGGGAGAAGGATTCAAATCAAATTACCCCCACATTGCAATTGAGATATCCTCTAAAGGGTCTTCAACCGCTCCACCAGTATTAATTAATGGGGCAGCAAATTTCTGTCCAATGAGCCGAAAGTTGAAATCAAAGGAAATCGATCGTTTCCAAGGAACGTATGGGTATGAACCTACGCAATTTCCTGTCGCTATCGATATGGTTTCAATTTTTGTGAATAAAGACAATCCACTCGAAGGGATCTACTTGCATCAATTAGACGCGGTTTTTTCAAAAAACCGCAAGAGTGGTTTTCCCTACAATATCTACAATTGGAGCAATTTAGGCCTAAAAGGCAGGTGGAAAAACAAACCGATTGTCATCTATGGGCGCAATGCCGCATCTGGAACGTATGGATACTTTAAACATTTTGCTCTATATGATGGTGATTATAAAGATGGCGTAAATGAAGAACCCGGCAGTTCTTCTGCCGTACAAGGAATTACTCGTGACCTGTATGGGATTGGGTATTGTGGGATAGGATATCGAACGGATGATGTTCGTCCCTTGCCATTAGCCGAAAAAGTAGGAGAGCCTTTTATTGAGCCCATCCCTGAAAATGCCTACTCCGGTAAATATCCTCTAACCCGGTATTTATGGTTAACTTTAAATATCCAGCCTAATCAATCTTTGGATCCATTACGGGGTGAATTTATTAAATACATTTTAAGCAAAGACGGACAACATGATGTATTAAAAGGAGGGTATTTACCACTTCCTTACACGGTGGCAAAATCGACGCTCGAATCATTGTCTTTGAAATGGCCGTAAGATTTGTTTTAAGCGTTGATCGTGGCTGCACATGATAG
>CAZEZQ010000513.1:0-4806 GCA_964516245.1 uncultured bacterium
GTTGCAGGCGAGGACGCCTGCGCTCCAAAAATAACTTTTTGCCGGATCGTCTTTTCTAGATTATTTATGTTTTCCTGAAATGAAAACTCTATTGTTCTAGAGTTTTTCTCTTTGAGCGGGTATAAGTATAGAAGCAACTTTTTTAGAAACAATTTCCGGTTGAGGCATTTTTTTTGCATGAACCCAACAATTCCCCTCGAAACCTATGAATCTCCAACCGAATTGGAGCAAGCCTTAAAGAAGCATGGCATTTCGCTGAAATCAAACGAAGCACAATCGATTCGTGCAAAAATTGGACGCGTGCCCACTCTGGCGGAACTCTTCGTATTTGACATCGAATGGAGCGAACACTGTTCGTACAAAAGCAGCAAACACTTATTGAAAAAATACTTGCCGGTGTCGGGTCGAAATGTGATTCAAGGCCCCGAAGAAGATGCCGGAATTGTATTTTTTACCAACAAAGACGGTTATCGCTATGGCATCGTCATTGCCCATGAAAGCCACAATCACCCTTCGCAAGTATTGCCCTTTGAGGGCGCAGCCACGGGAATTGGCGGCATTGTGCGGGATGTGGATTGCATGGGGGCATCGGTGATCGCGGTGGCCGACCCACTACGGTTCGGCGATCCCAATGGCGCAAATGGACAGCGCACCAAAGCAATTGTTAGTGGTGTCGTAGACGGCATACAACATTACAGCAATGCGTTGGGTATCCCCAACATGGGCGGCGATGTGGTCTTTCACAAAGGGTATGACGACAACTGCCTGGTGAATGTGGTGGCGCTTGGCATTTTGCGTGAAGATGAAGTCATCCACAGCCGGGTTCCTGAAGGGGGTGTGGGGTACGATTTAATTCTGATTGGCAAACCCACAGACCGCTCTGGTTTTGGTGGAGCCACGTTTTCATCCGAAACGCTGGATCAAGACGATGAAGAAGTCAACAAAGGGGCGGTACAGATTCCCGACCCGTTCTTAAAAAATATTTTATTGCACTACAAAGCAACACACGAAGTTCGCCGACTGGCCAAAGAAAAAGGGATTCGGATCGGCATGAAAGACCTGGGAGCGGGCGGCATCGCTTGTTCCACCTCAGAAATCGGAGCCAGTGCAGGTTATGGTATCGAGATTCAGTTGGATCAAGTACATGTGGCTGAAAAAGATTTGCCTCCCGAAATCATTTTATGCGCTGAAACGCAAGAACGTTATGTGCTATGTGTCCCTCCCGAATTTACACCGGAAGTATTGCGAATTTATAACGAAGAATGGGAACTGCCAGCCATCTGCTCAGGAGCCGGTGCGTTTGTAATCGGCAAAGTTGTTGAAGAACCGGTAATGAGGGTGTGGCATCAGGGAGAAACCATAGTAGATTTGCCCATTGAGTTTGTTGTCGAGGGAATACGCTGCGAACGGGAATCGATTGAACCCGAATTCAATTACCGCGAGCCCCATTTATCCGAACCGGATGATCTCAACCAAGTGGTTTTAACCTTACTTTCTTCTCCGAATGTGGCATCGAAAGAATGGATATTTCGCCATTATGACACCGAAGTGCAGGGGCATAGTTACATCCGGCCTGGAGAGGCCGACGCTTCGGTAATTGTTCCTCTGGATGATTCCCCGGCGGGAGTGGCGCTTTCTGTAGATGGAAATCCCTTCTACGGCGAACTTTCTCCATCTCTTGGTGGAGTAAACGCGATTGCAGAGAGCATGCGGAATGTGGCCGCAGTGGGGGCAACGCCGCGGGCCTTTACCGATTGTTTGAATTTTGGCAATCCGCTTGTACCGGCAGATTATTGGGCGTTGGAAGAAAGTATCAAAGGCATTGCAGACGCAGCCAAGAATTTGTATGACCCCCGCCGAAAACCGGAGGCTTTGCCATTTGTTTCTGGGAACGTATCACTGTACAACCAATCGGCCACGGGGATTTCGGTGCCTCCCTCACCGATTATTGCGTGCGTAGGAGTGATGGATGATGCTTCCAAAGCGATCACGATGGATTTGAAAAAAGCGGATTCTCTGTTGGTGTTGGTGGGAGGTCGATTTGATGAACTTGGTGGTTCTGAATATTATCGCGCCATTCATGGTGAAGTGGGTTCGAATTTACCGGTTGTCCGGTATCCCGAAGAGCGGGGGATCATTTATGGCACGATCGAAGCGATCGATCAGCGTTTGGTGTTGGCGTCGCACGATATTTCCAATGGAGGGATGCTAATCTCTGCGGTGGAAATGATGCTGGCTTGCCATCCGGCATCCTCGATTGGATTGGAATTGGATGTTGGCATTTTAGAAGCGGATATGAGAATTGATACACTTTTGTTTTCTGAATCCAGCGGGATGTTGTTGGAAATTGAGCCGCATCAGTTGGACCCAATTGAAATGGTTTATAAGCATTATGGATTGGATGTTTTTGCAATCGGCAAAGTGACATCAAACCGTTTGTTGGTTGTCAAACATTCTAATCAAACCCTTGTTTCGCTGGATGCAGAAACCATGCGAAAAGCCTGGCGTGGTGATTATCCCTTAACATTGGCTTCATAATGAAAGAACGAGAAAGATTGATGGCAAAGAAGATCGCAGTATTGCAGTTCCCCGGTTCCAATTGCGAAACTGAAACAGCGCGAGTGCTTCGTACTGTGGGGTTGGAGGCAGAAGTATTTCGTTGGAACCGGCATGCCGACGACCTGGCTGAGTTTGAAGGGTATATCGTTCCAGGTGGTTTTGCTTACGAAGACCGGGTGCGCGCCGGTGTGATCGCCGCCAAAGAACCCATTTTCGATATGCTTTCAGAACAGGATAAGGCTGGAAAACCAATTCTTGGAATCTGCAATGGAGCCCAAATTTTATTGGAAGCAGGAATCTTGCCCGGTTTGAATCCGGGAAAGATCGAGATGGCTCTGGCCTATAATTACATTACCTATCAAGACAAAGTGGTTAGGCGGGGGCATCATTGCGGGTGGGTGAACCTGCGCTTCGAACAGAAACCCAATCGCACAGTATTCACCAGCAATTTGCGCCAAGGCAGTGTGATGCCAATTACTCTTTCACACGGTGAAGGTCGATTTACCAGCGATGATCCTGATTTACTCGAACAACTAGAAGCGAATCAACAAATCTTGTGGCGCTATTGCGATGAACACGGCCAAGTGAAAGAAGGCCTGCCGGTAAATCCAAATGGTTCGCTTTCCAATATTGCCGGGATATGCAATCCAAAAGGGAATGCAGCGGCGCTGATGCCTCATCCCGAACGGGCGTTTTATCTTCGACAAGTCCCTTCTTCCTGGGGAGGTGAATGGGGAGAAACAAGACGCGCAATGAGAAAAGAATCTACCATGAATTGGAATGCGCCTGGGCCTGGATTCGCTATATTTGACTCATTAGCTTCAAATTTATTAGAATAACAATCTATGTAATCCTTACCTTAAATTTCCCTAAAAAAAATATATACTCCACCTTTCACTCTCCTCATTTAATGGTATAAATTTTGCATATTGATAAAAATTTGAAGATATGATAAATTTTTGTGAAATTTCATTGCTTTGTAGGCGGATTCATGTCTAAACACATTAATCATAGCCCTCTTCCCTTCATCCATTCGGCAAAAACAGAATTTATCCAATTGCCGAATATCCCAAATTCTGATCAATATATTCCATTAGATCCTCATTATTTGTCTTCCAGTCGGGCTTGCTCGTTTCCTATTTATAATTTTCATAAGGGTCGAAACCGGTTTGTATTATTTAAACAAGAAAATGCGAAAATAAAACAAGAGCAGTTAGATCAACTTACTAAAAATGGCAAGCAACCAGTTTTCGTACCGAGAAGATATAATTTTGAATTACTACATTACATTTCTGAAAGTCTCTCCCGGATCGTGGCAGATCTAGATAAATCGTTGGAAGAGAGAACTCAGCAGTTTCATACGGTAGCCACAACCGTGATGAGAACCTTGTTTGAATCTCCGCCAGAAAACAAAGAATTTATAAAAATAGCAAAAAATGTCAGTGATTCACTGGCAACCCTCCTTATCGAAGAGCCCAGTTCTATTCTGAAATTAAACCTGCTTCGATCATATGATTATTATACATATAGCCATAGTATTAATGTCTGTGCCATGAGCGTGGGGTTGTATCAAAGCATTGTACCCAATTTGTCGAAAGTACAGGTTCAGTCATTCACCCGGGGTGCGCTCTTGCACGATATTGGGAAATGCGATATCCCTCATGATTTGACCACAAAAAGAGGCTCATTGAACAAAAAAGAGTGGGAAATAATGCGTAGCCATACCACCTTGGGTTTTGAACGGCTGCAGGAAGATGATGGGCTCGCTGAAGATGATCGAAAAATATCATTACTTCATCATGAAGCAATTGATGGAAGCGGGTATCCACTTGGATTAACGAAAGAAAATATCCCATTTACCTCACGCTTATGCAAAGTGACCGATGTATTTGACGCATTGACTTCCAAACGGCCCTATAAAAATAGAATGCCTGCTTTTGAAGCGCTGCGTTTAATGATGATGGAAATGAAAACCAAGATCGATCAAGATATATTGAAACAATTTATATTGTTTTTGGAAAAAATGAGTAAAAATAAATTGGAGATGGCGTTAGAAGAATTATGAGTTTTTTTGGGAATGGATAAACTCAAGTTGCTGGAATAGAATCATAAGTTATAATTAGATTAGTACATGAAAATGGATTTGTGAGTATCTCTGACGATCTGGCAAAAAGTAAAATCCAGCATTTTGATGTACCACATCTTGGAGCGCAGGCGTCTCGCCTGCTCTATATGTAGTTGCAGGCG
>CAZEZQ010000514.1:0-3345 GCA_964516245.1 uncultured bacterium
CGGGGGGGTAGCCGATGCGGGGGAAGAAGAAGAGCAAGACCCCTTCGCGGAGGCCCATGCCGTAAATAGTAATCGGTACCAGGCCCGCGAGGGAGCCGAAGGAGGCGAAGGCGAAAGCGTAATAGATGGGGATGCTGAGACCGGTGCCGATGAAGAGGATGTAAATGTTCCAAAAGTTTAATCCCCACACGATCAGCGATAAAACGCTGACTTCGATCCACTGGCCCTTGCCTAGGCACACGAACGAATCGAAAAACAGGCGCATTTTGCCATCCAATCCATTGGCCAGATTTTCGGGGATCAGTAAGAGGATTTTTCGGTATAGCCAGCGGCGCATCAGAAACACGATGATGCAGCCAAGAAGAATTATTAGTGCATAGATGGCGTATATCCAAATGCTTTCCGGCAAAAGAGTAAAAGAAATTATGGCGGCAAATATTACAAAACACCCCAATGCCGCCACATCCGAAAGCCGCTCGATCAGCGACGACATGAACGACCCGCGGAAGGGATGGCCCGCGTTCATCAAGAATTTGATCTTGGTGAACTCGCCCAAACGTCCAGGGGTGGCAACACCGAACAAGAAGCCCGCCGCTGAGACAACGATTGTATCGGTTAGGGGTAAATTAATTTGTTCATTCTTTAACAACAAGTGCCAGCGCCACGAACGCACCAGCCAAAACAACAATTGCGTGGGGATTACGAAGAGCAAATAGTACGGATCAGTTTGACTGAGGGTGGATTGAATTTTACCAAGGCCAACATAGCCAAAAATCAGGTAGGCAAACAGCAAGACGCCAATCAGGCGGATGAAAAGATTCTTCATAGGGGTTGAATTCAGAATTTCAAAAAATATCCAAGGGCAGACAAACAGCGCTTGCCCATGCCACCCCACATCTTACATGGCTTATTTCAGATCCGCAAACAGATGCAGCAAAGGATTGTCGGTTTCTTTTTCGCCATTGGACGATAGCTTCACATAGGCATCGTCTTGAATCGAAATCCAAACGATATTGAAGGTCCAAGTGGTTTTGATCGATTCCACATCTTCTGTGATGCGTTGCAGTGGGATGCCCATTTCGGCTGCCCACTCGTTTCCATCGCGAGAAAATTCAAATTGCCATTTGCCATCTTTGCTTTGGCTTTCAAAAGAATCTTCGTCTAAATTGCCGAATTCTTTAAATGATTTCAAAACGATGGAGGTGTCAAGTGTTTCGTCATCCTCTTCGTATTGAACCTGATTGACAAACTCTTTGAAGGAGGTGTAATCACGCTGCGGGCTGAAATCGATCACTAAATTATCTTCGCTGGGTTTCCACTCTTCGGCATTTTTCCCTGTCATGCGAACAAACAAGGTGGTGCGGTTGCGAACAAGTTTGGCTTGGGCTTCAAAGGCGCTGGCGTGTTCGGTTTTCCCATCACTAAAGTGAAGGGTTACAGAAGGGGCATCGCTCCATGCCGGTTCTTCTTCTGTAGCGCCGTCGACAATGGGGATGCTGCGCACAACAGGCACGTCAACAAACCGGTCGAGCGAGCTGCCTTGCAAAAGAGCGAGCTCGGCTTCGGCGGCGACCGCTAAGGGCGAAAAGGGGTGTTCGTTCACCAAGGTTTCCATCAATTCTCTTGCCACTTCGGTTTTCTCGGCATCGCGTTTTTGGATGGCAATCCCGAAAAGTGCGTCTTCTTCGTTGACACGTTTGGTTTTTTCAGCCGTGTTTTTCACTCGCTTCAAGATGGTCTGAGCGTCTGCATCCGGGTCCAGTTGTTCGCGGGCAATCAGCATTTCGGTATCGGGCATGATGTTCATGGCCTGATCGTATACCTTCATGGCGTCTTCGAGGTTGCCCGCTTCTTTATACCAATCAGCCAACGTTGAGAGGTAACTGCTGTTTTCCGGATAAAATTCCGCAAGGATTTCATAAACCCGAATGGCGCGTTCGCTTTCTCCTTGATCGTATAACGAATTGGCAAATTTTTCGATCACCGGTTTGGCCCCAAGCGACATCTTGTAACGCAGCATTGAATCGGTGCTGGGCACACTGGAGAGATCGCGTTTCACCACTTCTTTGACGGAAACGATGCCGTCTTGATCCAACTGCGTATGTTTGCCTGCGGCTTTGTAGATTTGCATTAGGCGCAGGCCGTAGGCCACACGATCCATAATCATAAAAGGCAGCATTTCGTTGTCTTGGTTGATAGCCTGGCCCAATTCAGACATCGAAGCCAATCGAACCAATCCTTCGCGATTGGCAGACATCTCTTTTTCGATATCCTGAAACGAAACCGTGTTGGCGGGGAGTTCAAGCAATTCTGCAAGGTTACGGTAATGCCGGTTGCGTTCGATGCCCGGTTTGATCCCATCCTTTACATCCAGCAATTCACGCAAAAGAGCAGCATGGGAAGTCAAAATTAACACATCGCCGTCCATACACCATGCGGGTACAACCGGCATAAATGGGATAACGGTCGAATAACTGACAATGGTGCGGCCCCGGTAGTCTTGCCGTTCGATGGTGATGGGGAGTTTGAAATTGGCCACCAGGGTTTTCACCAGTTTGTCGAGGCTTGCTTTGGCCTGAGCCTGGTCTTTCACTTTCATCATCAATGCCATGCGGTTGATAGGCACCACAGAGTTCAGATCCATAACCGGCCGCACATGGCCAACTTCAGTTCCCAACCAAGTGAAGATGTCTTCTTCCAACGAAAAGCCGAAATTCTTTTGGAATTCATCAACGGCATGAAAAGCATCGCTTCCAACTTGAGTGTCTTTTGCAATGTTCTGAGCTGTCTCCCAGATGGCCTCGAAATCGAACCAGTTCCAAGCGCTATATGTCCCTGTGTTAAGGGGCAAATATTCATCAAAGGCGAATTCCACCGGCTCGCGATGCAGCATTTGCTCGATGGGCTGTGCCGCTTCACCGAGTGTATCTGTATCCAAATAAGTGAAAGCGGTGGTGATTTCATTGCCGGCTTCCGTAACCCCCCAGGCAATCCCGTTGGCGCGAACCATCTGCAAGAAGGGAGCCACCCCTTTCGCGATTTTCACATACTGCATCAACTCAGGATCAACCATCACTTCTTTGGCTTTTTTTTCGATTTCATTCAGAGTTTCATTGAGTTCTTCATTCTCTTGCACGCCTGGCGGCAATTGCTCTTTGTCGATCAATGGTTTGCCTTCTTGAAAAGAAGTGACCATATCCAAAATTTGTTGCAAGCCTTGGCTGGCAGGCTCGTAATTGGCAAATAGAGTAACGCTGTGTTGCTCTGGCAGTTTTGACATCACTTTTTGATAGGTTGGGTTTTCACGCAATGATTCTGTGGGCCAGGTTTCGCTTTGCAAATTCG
>CAZEZQ010000514.1:3355-4795 GCA_964516245.1 uncultured bacterium
AAATTCGAAACCAATTCGGGCTTGTTATTGCTGATCCACAATTTGGAATCGTGAATCGCCGCTGCCAGCCCCAAACCGGGGATCATGCCAGGCCCATGCAAAGAATGCACCTTGATTCCGTTGTAGTCTTCTTGATTGACAATGACTTTGGGGATGCGTGCTTTGGCTTTGCCGAATACATAATTGAGTATGGCATTCGCTTCTTGGGGAGAATCGATTTCCGATACATACAGTACCTTGGGCAATTGGAGAGATGATTCACCGATCCCATACAAGGCGAAGGCCCATTTGAAACCTTTGAGGGCAGAGAAGTTCAATTGATCAATTTCGCTTTGTTCGGCTTCGTTGGGTTTTGCCAAGGCTTGTAACACGCGCCATTCGAGCACATCGTCAAATGACTGAAGTAAATTTTTCAATCCCTGATTGTAGTTGGGATAATCGATTTCCGCTTGGGGGGCGTTATGGCTGCCGATATAAAATACAGTGTTTTTGGGGACCAAATGATCGAGAGCCAAATCACCTTGCGCTCCAACCATAGCCGGTGTCAATATCAGACAGAAACTGAGTAAAGCCAATTTCAGATTCATGGGAGAATCCTTTGTAAACCTATGGATTGCTTTCCACATGTTCGTTTCCTTCTTTCACTTCACGGGTTTGAAAATAGTCTTGATAAAAAGTCTAATTTTGGAGCGCAGGCGTCCTCGCCTGCCCTGTGCATCGATGTTGGTATCTCGCCTGCGCTTCACATGATGCAGGCGGGGACGCCTGCGCTCCAATTTCAAATTCGCGGCTTAATTTTTTGCTTAGCCTTCTAAAACACATTGATGAGGGTCACCATGCTGGCGCCGATGCCCATGGCCACTTGCTGCTTGCTTAAAGCAGCCAATTTCTCAGCTGAATTTTCTTGAGCCTTTTCGGAGGTATCACCTGTCGAGATTGTGGTATTGGGAGTTAGGGTAACCTGTACCGCATCCAACGCCAGGGGACGCATTTCACTGCCCTGCAGCGATTGCAATTGTTCCGAGAAGGTTTTCCCTTTTTCTGATGCGTAATCCATACCCTTGCTCAGGCCGCTTTTTGCATAATCGGCCATGGCCAGCACCATTTGTTTTTGCAGTTCATCCAGTTGGCCGTTATTTTGTTCTTTTGCAGTCTCTTGGGTGTTTTGGTCTTGATCGTCGACAGTCACCTCAGTGGGCTGCGTGGTGTTTTGATCGTTTTGGGCGATCATCGGCCCTTGTTGTTGATTGCCTGGTTTGGTCTCCGAATTCCAATAGGTCATACTGACGCCGATCAAAATAAACACGCAAATGGCTGCGCCAATGAATTTAGGTTGGAGGAAAAAAAGCCACCCGCTTTCTTGTTGGCGTTCGGCTTCGAAGATGCGGTTGTGAATCTCTTGAACGTTCCCCGCCAGCAAGTTGTTGATTTGGTCGTCAG
>CAZEZQ010000515.1:0-4790 GCA_964516245.1 uncultured bacterium
CGACTTTTTTATTCTCCTACAATTCGAATTGTTGTATCATTTTGCGCTTTATATGTTGCCGCCACTTGAGGCAGGATGGTTTCAAGCAATTCTTGCAAACTCGGATTATTCAATGAACAATTCACTTTGCCCGATACCTCCTCTTCAACCACGATAGTGATAGCAATGATCTTTTCTATCTGAGAGACGATATCTTGAATTTCGACTTCTACAATATCTACAGGCCCATCGATTTGTTGTTGCAAAGCATTTTGTAAAGTCTCTGATAGTTCTAATGCATTGGAACGTGCAGTATATGTGTTGTTGTATGGATCGTAGATGTGAATGGTTTCATCCGGTTCGACTTGAAAGGTTAAGCCATTGGGCATAAGAAGAATTTGCAGCAAATCAAATACACTCAGTTTGTTTACAAAAATTGTGATGAGTTTGTTCCCTTTGTGATTCAACCTGAAATGCAATCCGCTCGCTTCTTCAAGCAAAGTCAGAATTTCCGGCAGGGCGGCCGTTTCAATGATTGGCCTTGAAATAACGGTTTCCAATTTCTCTTGAATTGGTTTCGAAAGCGTTGATCGATCTGGAAATGGAGGTTGTTGGCTGGGCGCCAATGGAGTTGCGCGGTCGTAGATATAAACGGCACCATTCTCAAACACATGAAATCCCAATCCATTTGGAGGCAAGAGGGATTGAAGCGCTTTGTATAATGTTGGTTGATTCAAACTGTATGTCATCGTTCGTTCGATACCCGGTTCCAAAACCATTTGCAAGTTCCCTGTTTCATGCAAAAACTTCAACACCTGCAAAAGATCGGTATTGACGCCTTCCATCAAACCTTCAATTCGTTGATTGAAATTTTGTCGAACCTGTTCCGGCATATTGGATTGTTTTGGGTAAGGGGGGTTAGAAGAATAGTTCTTTTTCATTCTGGGGTCGTATATTGCAATCACGTTGTTCTCAATCGCTTCGATTCCCAACCCATTTGTTGGCAATATGGTTTTGAGGGCTTCGTAGATAGTTGGATTGTTCAGCCGAATGGATATGGCCTGATTCACATTCGACCCCAAAACCATCTGAAAGTCTCCAGCGTTCCTTAAAAACATCAAGAATCGTTGGCAATCTATAGTTTCAGCATTGATGGGTCCTTCAATCCGCTTGCCCAAGGCCTGTTGGATCGAATCGGGCAATTCGCTTAATGGGGGGAATGGAACGCGGTCGGCAATATGCACACTGCCGTTTTCATCAATGCGATACGCAAGATCGTAAGCAGGAAGAACCGTATCGAGTACCTCTTTCACAGATGGATGGGACAAGAAAAATGTCAGAGGAGGATTTTTGTCGGTCTCCAGTTGAAACTTGAGTCCGGAATGATTTTCCAGCATGGGGATCAACTGTGCCAGCGGGAGATTCACTGCATCTACCGGTTTTTGTATGATGTTGCGCAATCTGCTTGGAATTTGATGTTCCGGCTGTGTGCCCTGCAGTGGATTGGTGGAATCACTATCTTCTGTTCCACCCGAGGCATATTCCTCTGATGGAGCAATAGTTTCATTGATTCGAAGGGAAACAATACGTTCGTGTGAATTGGGAACCTGAATAGTCCTAACTTTCGTAACTCGAAAATTCTTTTTGATCAATTCCTCATAAACCACATTCGAACGATACAAAACGATAGTGCATTCTTCGTTTTGGATATATTGTTGTATCTTGCCTATTTCGTTTTCAACATTGTTTACATCCATACACTCTAAATTGGGGTTGAAAAACTTGATCGTGGCATAAGTGGAGTTGATATGTGGTTCGCCGGCCAACACGACTTTCTCATGCTTTGGGAGGGTCTGAATGTGTTTTGCCAAAGTGCTGTGAGCATCCGATATTTGCGGCTCAGACATAATTTCGATGAAATATTTGTTGAAACTGATATTGAACAAAACAACGCCAAACAAAAAAAGGAAAAATATGATTCTAGAATCTTTGCTGCGAATGATTTTCCTATCCACATGAATATAGAATGATTGCAATGCTGGGATCGCAATCAGGCATAACAGTGGAAAAGTGATGGCAAACCTTTGGTAGGCGGGTGCGGAAATGGTTAAGCCGGAACCGATGCTGACAAAAAGCAGCAACCATAGAACCAAGATTTTCGAAAGTAGATTCCGGTCCAATACCAGATAGATGAAACCCGTCAAGAAAAAAATGGATGTGATTGGATCCAATATGCCCCCATATGTATAATTTCTTAAGAAAGGGCCCTGGTCCGGAAATGTGATGATCCCCATAAACGCTCTGTAATGTTGTTGAATCAATATAGAAAAAAATGGTTCATCTTCCGAGTATTCAATTTGAACGTTTTCAAAACCTTTGTCGGCCAATATGCTCACTGTTGAAAGCCGCGAGAAACTCGAGTCGGAGCTAAATAAATGATTCGCGATTAGAGGAGACACCGCGATAAGATATCCGCAGCACGAAATGAGAATCAGTTTGATAAATGTCCATTTGTTTTTGACAAGGAAATACAAAATAAAGTACGTTAACATCACAAGTGGAAAAATAAGCTTGCAGGGTTGATATGTTAAAATTGAAATTCCGGAAATAACACCCGTAAGAAAATAATGAAAAAGATATCCTTCCTTCAACGAGCGGATAAGAAAATAGAGAACAACAAGAATCATCAGTGTGGCTAGCGTGAAACCGGTCCCCACTCGAAAAAAGTGTAAGGAATAAAACGAGAAGCAAAAAACGAGGGCGCCAAGAAGAGAAGGGATGGGCTTGAACAATAAATTGGCAACGCCGTAAAAGAAAAATAAAGAAATCAATCCCGTTAAAGCGCCAAATAGCCGCAACACGGCTATGTTGTTCCCAAAAAAGTATACCAAAAATCCCTGGCACTGAAAAAAGAGATTCGGGATATGAAACCAGCTGGGCCGGAAAAAATTCAAATCCCAATTTTTGATTTGTTCGAGGCCATGCAAAGCTACATTCGCTTCGTCTCCATGAATTTCTCTTGGAAATTCAGTATTGTTTAGTGTAAAAAACAGTGTGGCGATGAAAATCAGGAAGACAAACATGCTGTTACAGAGTGCTTGATGCTCGCTTGGTTGATTGTTCGTGTTGGAAAATTTCGGTTTGGCAAAGGGAATCGTGGCGATTTTTGAATGTTGAAATTCCAGCCTCCTGTGTGAAAATTGGCTTGAATACCAAATCGCAATAAATATCGACGATACCCAAGTGATGTTAGGCACGAACCAATCAAACTGAAACCATTCTGAATTTGCCAGATAAAAATATTGAGAAAAAACGATCGCTGGAACAAAAGCAATTGTGAAAAGCAAATGGATGAAAATCGGTTTGCTGCTTACGTTGGGGACCGACCGGTTTATGGAAGCGGTTACCGTTTGCGAGGGATACATCAAAAAAGTTATATTGAAGAGATCCAACAAGAAAAGGGGATGGGGCAAATACGGATTGGTCTGGCAGGCCTCATAAATGAGATACGCCGCATGAAACAGCGAAAGAAAGATAAGCAACAATCGTAACCAATCGATGCCTTGATATTTGGAAAAGAAAAAAAGCAAAATCAATCCCAAAAATGTTAGAAAAGGAATAAAATCAAAATATTCAAGTTGGAGAAAAAATGAAATGAATGGGTTAGAGGTGGATGGTATTTTCTGCTCGGGTGTTGCTGGCGGAGGGGCGATTTTGTTGATAATAGAACAAATGTAAATGCTTTCGCTTGCTTCAAAATGGACCGATGAAACGTAATTTAAATTCTGCCGTACAGTCAACAGTTCTGAATCGGATGTGACTTTTTTCACCGCATGATTGTCTGAATCAGCGACCAGAATATCGCCGTTCGGCAAGAGTTCAATTTTTCTGGGATGATCGAATCCTCTTATTTCACGGACAATTTCTTTTAATTCATTGACTTCAATCAATCGGTGTTGATCGAAATCAGAAATCACAACATTCCCGTTTTCCAGCAAAATGGCATCTCGTGGATTTTTCAAATTTCCAGAATACTGCCAAACGATTTTCCCTTGGCTGTCAACCAGAATCACTCGGGAGGGGTTGACTTCGGTGATCAAAAATTGTCCGTTGTCTAATAAATCCGCGTCCGTTGGCTGGCTGGGCGTATATGTAATCGTTTCTGTGGTGTCTTGATTCGTATTGTAGAAAAAAATCGAATTTCGATCTCTCGAAGTCAACAAATACCGGTTGTCCCCGATCCAATCCACATCAGACAAATTCCCGAAATTCTTTTTTTTAAGAATCGCCTTGTCTTGAACCAAAAAAAAGTCGCCATTCTCACAAGCGGCCGCCAGTTCAACTTTCCGTCGGTACGAGAAATCAACAGGCGGCGATGAAATTTCGATAAGCCATTCGTCATCAGTGAATTCCTGAAAGAAAAAGATAGAATTTTTCTGCGGTGTCCCATCGACAATATTTCCATACGCCTGAAATGTGAATAGTTGAATCAAAACTAATATGGAAAAAAGAGACACAACGTGATGTCTCCATCGCAAAGAAGAAACAAAAGAACCCATGTGATAAAAGCGCTTGAAAGTAAAATTTTTTTCCAAAAAAACAAACCTCATCAAATGATCTGCGAACTGATGTTGGTAGAAGATTCACCAATACTCTCACGATAAAATATTATAAGTCAAATTAAGTATGTGCATAGTAATAATAAATGAAATTCAAAAATTGAAATCCTCTACAAAAAAACGGCCCAGCCAATACGCTGAGCCAAGCATAAACTATGGTGAAGAAGATGGAGTATCAATTGTAGGGGCAGG
>CAZEZQ010000516.1:0-4788 GCA_964516245.1 uncultured bacterium
GGGTTGATTAGCGATGGGATTATCCGCTCGGATGTCGCGGGCAACCCAAAGACAGATTACGAACGGGATTGGTGGCACCAATAGGTAAAATGTATACAATCAAATCCAGTGTGGATCATTGTTATATGATCAAAGGCTTCTCAATTGATTTAAAGCAAGCAACAACCTTTTCTTGGCCGCAATGGCTTCACTGGAATTCATATCCGCAGGTTTTTCGTTTGGCAAGTTGCGGCAATCGATGAGTTTTTCATTTTTGTGGTACAGGCGCCACTCACCATCAAAAACCACAAAATCATCATAGATGCCGCCAGTAACCCACTGGCGTTTCCCTGTTCCGTTGCCGGTTAAAAGGTGTTGGAACGAAATGCCATCGATGGCCCTATCTTTTGGAATTTGAATTCCAGCAAGCTCACAAATGGTAGAGTAAAGGTCTGTCATATCAATCAGATCGTGTTTGACTTCCCCCGCTTGAATTCTTCCAGGTCCATACGCGATCAATGGCACATGCATGCCGCCGTCGTTCAGGTCTCGTTTCCCTCCCGTAACAACGCCTTGTTTTGTTTTTCGCGCTTTTTGAGTGTCTGTTCCATTGTCACCTACAAAAAACACGATGGTATCGTTTGCAAGATTCAATTCATCGATTGCATCCAGCAACCGGCCAACTTCGTGATCCATATATTCGATCATGTGATCCAAACTGGCTTCTCGATTCTTGGCATGATCCATGGGGGTTTTGATGATCGGATAATGTGGTAAGAACATGTTGTGTTGAATAAAAAATGGCTTTCCTTGTTGATTGGCGGATTTCATTTGTTCGATCACATAATCGGTTAATACATTCGAACCAAATTGATCGCCGATATCATCCCGAATGTGGCCGTCTTGGTTGATGGTGGCATTCCAAAACCGTTTTGTTTTGGCTCCGTCTTTCCAAATTTGCCACACACACCATGAATCGAACCCGGCGTGGCGGCAATGATCAGGATGAAATTCGAGCGTGGCCAGCTGCCATTTGCCCGTAACCGAAGTGGTATATCCCGCTTTTTTGAGCGTATGAGCTGTTGTCGGCATAGTAGAGAAATCAACCGTCTTCTTCGTCCCAAGGTGAACAGGCAGAACTTCTGTAAATTTATGCCGGGGAGTGTATGTTCCGGTATAAAGGCTCATGCGGGACGGTGTGCAAACCGGACTGGTATACGTGCGGGAAAAGCGAATGCCCTGTTTCGCCATGCGGTCGAGTTGTGGCGTTTTTAAATCCAATCCACCGTAGCAACTGAGTTTTTCATAACCCAAATCATCCGCAACGATTAGCAAGATGTTGGGTGAATTGGATTGAGATGCAGCACGCGCAGAAAATGGAATCATTGAAGATAGTGTGCTTGCTGCGGCGGCTTTCAAAAAGTCTCGGCGTGGTGAATGTTGATTTATCATTTGATATGGTTTCCCCTATCTCGGTAGATTCAGTTGGAGTGTATTGTTGAGCAATGCTAAAAAATGCGCACTTCAACGATGGCAAGGTTCTTACCGAGTCGCATGCATTCAATCTTACATGGTAACAAAAATTTGTGAAATATCCTAGTCGTTTATGGCATTTGAAATTGTGGGTTATAAAAGACGATCCGGCAAAAAGTAAAATCCTGCAATTTGTTGTATCACATCTTGGAGCACAGGCGTCCCGCCTGCTCTATATGTAGTTGCAGGCGAGGACGCCTGCGCTCCAAAAAAGACTTTTTGCCGGATCGTCATAAAAGGACCCAGCGGCTTTAGCTGAATTTCATGGTTATTGTGAGAAAAGCACACCGGCTAGAAGCCGATGCTGCCCTTTGAAACAACAATATCAATTGTCATGGACTACTAGTATTCTATGACTTTGGGTTTTGTTGTAACAAATGGAAGCATCGCTTTCCAGCCGGTTTATTCATTCGATCAATTCAGATATATTTGTAAGATAATCTGTATAGAGAGATTCATAAATCTGCGTTTTATCAGAGCAAAGCCATGTATGCGTCGAGAATCTGCTTATACGATATTCCGATGCAATTGAAGTTCGGTACTTTGCGAACAGCGTTTGGCTGCAGGGAACAACCTGCCCATTGAAGAAATCCATTGCTCGAATTGAAAGAATGATTGAGTGAAAATACTACATATTTACAAAGACTATTATCCTCCGGTCTGCGGGGGGATCGAAATTGCCATCAATCGGATTGTGGAGGGAACGCGGGATGATTGCGATGACGTAGCGGTTTTAATCTGCAATCGAATCGCCAAAACAGAAGTGGTGGAGGTAGAAGGCACCCCGGTCTATAAAATCGGAACTTGGGGCCGTTTTCTCTCCGCCCCGTTTTCACCCACTTTTCCAATTTGGTTAAAGCGCATGGAATTTGACATTTTGCATTACCACATACCCAACCCCACGGCAGTGCTCTCTCATCTGATGGTTCGGCCCAAAGGCAAAGTGATTGTGCATTATCATAGCGATATCGTTCGCCAAAAGCGCTGGTTGGGGGTCTACAATCCGTTCCGCCATAAATTTATGCGAATGGCCGAACGGGTGATTGTCACCTCTCCCAATTATTTGAACACCTCCGAATTTCTGCAGCCACATCGAGACAAATGCGCGATTGTTCCCTTTGGAGTTTCGATGAACCGGTTTGCCCACACCCCCGAAGTGCAATCCTCCGCCGATGTGATCCGCCGGCGCTATGGGAATGATGTAATTCTGTTTGTTGGCATATTGCGATATTACAAAGGCCTGCATGGCCTCATTAAAGCGATGGAGCATGTCGACGGCAAATTGCTCATCGTGGGCGACGGACCGTTAATGGCAGAACTTATGGAATTTGCGGAACACTTGCCCCATTCCGAACGTATACTCTTCGTAGGCCAGGTAGAATCGGTCGTGCCCTATTATTACGCTTCAGATATTTTTTGCCTGCCCTCGATTTACCGTTCTGAAGCATTTGGGTTGGTGCTGGCCGAAGCGGCTGCCTGCGGCCTGCCTCTCGTAACCACCGACTTAGGAACCGGCACCACCTACATCAATCAACATCAACAAACTGGTTTGGTCGTGCCTCCGAACAATGAAACCCAGCTGGCAGAGAGTCTTAACAAGTTGTTGCACGACCCAACTCTGCGCAAACAATACGGCCAGGCGGCCAAACAAAGAATTCTCGATCACTTCACTCATGAGGAAATGTGCAAACGCTTAATGAGCCTGTATCATGAAGTGCTCAATCAAAAGAAATAGTAAATCATGAAACCCCGGCTCCAATTTTTTTTGTCGATCCCATTGTTGCTCTTTATCACCTACCTGCTTGTAATGACCCCTCTCATGGGGAGAAAAAAAGGATACACGGTTGATGCCACTCCCTCGTTTCATTTAACCAAAGCCATCGTTCAAACCGGAGCCTTCTTTCCACCCGTACCGGTAAAGCAAGGTTACATCTATTCCATCGTTTATATTCCTTTTTACGGCCTGGGCAGTGTTGCAGCCAATATATTTTCTCTCGTACCGGTAGAATGGGTGCAGCGAAAATGCATGTGTTGGATGAACACGGTGATTACCGCTTTGCAACTATGCGTCTTGGCATTGATTCTTAAGAACCTGCGATTCTCCAAACTTGCGCAAGCCGCCATACCTTTACTCTATGGCTTTAGCACGATCGCGTTCGCCTATGCCCGCTATGACTACAACAAATGCCTGGCAGGCCTATTGATTTTGTGTGCATTATGGAGCCTTCTGCGCGACCGGCACAACCAAGAATTTTTTTGGGCGCTTCTATGCGGCGTATTTGTGGGTGTATTGCTGACACTGCGTGCTGAACTGGGTATTATTGCTATTCCTTGCCTGATTGGCATTGTCTGGGGTGGCATTTACCAGGGCAGGTGGCTCAAAAGCACCATCGCATTTGCTTTGCCTGTAATTCTTGGAGGTCTCTTTTTCTCACTCTACAACTGGATGTATTGGGAAGGCCGCATTGCAGGAGGCTATGAAGAAGGCTTTGTTCTGAATCCCTTGCCAGCCCTGGCCGGGTTTCTCTTTTCACCCGGCAAAAGCCTGTTTTATTTCAATCCAGTTTTGATATTGTTACCACTCATAGTGCGCCGCTTTTATGCCCATAACCATTTTGATTTTTTTGTATGGGGGTCTGTCTTGCTTCTCCCATTTTTGTTGTATTGTTTCTGGGGAAATTGGTGGGGCGGTTGGGGGTGGGGACCGCGCCATCTGGTCCCCCTGATCCCCTTAATGGTGATTCCACTGGCTTGGATTGTGGATCACGGCTCTCGTGTGGGAAAAATTCTACTTTGCGCCTTGGCGGTTCTGGGCCTATTGGTGCAATGGGCAGGAACATGCGTAGATTTTAGCGATGTCTTATTAATGCTAAAAAACGCCGATGTTTGGGAGCAAGATACCCTGTGGGAACAAGAAACCATTTGGACCCCAGTGTATAGCCCTCTATTCCATCACTTTCGCGTTCTTATATCAATTCCATTGCAACGATGGGATTATGGTTGGATCACATTAAGCCAACAACTCAATCCAACTTATTATTATTTAATGTTCATCTCATGGCTGATTGCCTGTGGAGTATGCCTTTCAAGTCTGTTCCATGCCGCATTAAAAGCAAACAAGTACAATGCAGAAAAATAAAAAATACGCTCCGGCAAATTGTTCATCAAATGATTCCAATGAGACATCTCTTGGAGCGCAGGCGTCCCCGCCTGCAATTTATACTGAGCAGGCGTTTCACCTCTAATTTATACTGAGCAGGCGGGGACGCCTGTAAT
>CAZEZQ010000517.1:0-828 GCA_964516245.1 uncultured bacterium
ACGACCACGGTCCAAAAATGCACATCCCAGGGCAGTGTCATGAGGCGTTTACCGACCAGTGTAGCGAATGCATTGGACTTGTACCGTGGAGCGTACAGTAAGGTCCGTTTCAGTAGGACAAAGATCAAGGACCATACAAGTGTTCTTGTGACAAAAAAGTGCATGTCGGTTATCAGTGGTCGTCTTTGGGCGGCCAAGGTATCCAATACCTCAAGACGCTCCAAATGTTTGAGATTTTCTTCGCGGCAGAGTGTTCCGATAAACTGGGCATACAGTTCAGGAGTCTGATCATCCCATTCCATTTCCATAGAAAAATCAGCCTTTACCTTGAACAGCTCGCGAAAATCTTCATCCAAGTTGTAAAGCAGGTGATAGAGCAATGGATCGCCGATCAATACGACTTTCACATTGAGTGGGACCGGTTCGGGCTCCAGCGATTTGGTGGCGATTGCTTGAAACTCTTGGCCCATGGTTTCCACCTTGATCGACTTGTTTTTCAGCGCCCGTTTGAGCGCATCATAGGCAAACGGCTTCATCAACACATTGCGCACTTCGAGAATCAGATAGCCGCCGTTGGCGCGATGCAGCGCCCCGCTTTTGATGTTGGTGAAGTTTGTCACCAATGCGCCGAACTGGGCTTCGTGTTCGATCTTGCCGGTCAGGTTGTAAAACGTGGGGTTGGTTTCTAACACCACCGGCGCTCCTTCGGTTTCGCGGTTGTCGACAAACAAATTGACGCGATATTGATCGAAAGAAGGCTGCTGCCCTCCTTGGCCCCCCATCAAGAGGGCCAGTTGCTGTTGCTGGTCTGATTGCTTGAGCTGTTTG
>CAZEZQ010000517.1:838-4784 GCA_964516245.1 uncultured bacterium
ATTCACATTCTCCAAAATGTTGTTGTAGACTTTCAGCAGATAGTTCAAAACACTTTCGTGGTCTTGATATTTCTCGCGCATTTCATCAAACAAATGGCTGATGGATGAATCGATGATCTTTCGGTCCAGGTCTTGAATTTGTTCCCGCGCTTCGCTTTGCAATTGGCGAATCTTGCGCATGGTTTCGCGCAAGAGGTCTTGCAATTTCTTCTCTTTTTCTTCAAATCCTTTTTTGATGTTCTCATCCAGTTTTTCATATTCTTCCGGCGAGAGTGTTTTTCCACGCACCAATGGAACCAGCGCCAATCCCTGGGGAGACTGCATCAAGCGAAAACTGTTTTTTTCGGCTTCTTCATTGGCTTTTTCGATCAATTCATCCCGTTTTTTCTGAATTTGCGATTGAATTTGTTCTTGTTCTTTTTGATAGTTTTCTTTGTCAAACGAACGCGGCACTTCTTCTTTCAAATAGGTTAACAGCCGGTCCATATCATCGCGCAGTTCGTGCCCCTTGCCCGCCGGCAAGCGCAGCGCCAAGGGCTTGTCGTGTTCATCGAAGTTGTATACATAACACCAATCATCGGGTACGCCGCTTTCAGACGATTTTCGACTCAAATATTTCTGAATGATCTTGGTTTTGCCGGTGCCCGCCGGACCCAGGGCATACATATGGTAACCCGGACTTTGAATATTGATGCCGAAAGAGATGGCGTTCACCGCCCGGTCTTGGCCAATCACCCGTTCTAATGTTTGTAACTCTTCTGTATTTTGAAAATCGAATGTATTGGGATCGCATTGGCGTCTTAATTGTTCTACTGGAAGTTCGTGATTCATATTTTTGGTTACCATGCTTATTTGTCTCCATTCCATGATGCGTTCGTACGCCTGATTGAAAAATTACTTTTTAGATTCTTCAAAAATCATTCCAAATTCCAAAGCTTGAAAAATATCTAGATGATATGAAGATGGCGAAAAAACCGGTAAGAGAGACGCTGCTGAGCGTGTAATTTCGAAGCTGCTTTTGTACCATAGTGAAACGGTTTAACAGGAGTGGATAAAGTTCGATTTGTTTTGTAATGAATGCAACATACAACGTTGGTGAGGTTATTTTAGTAAATAAATATGCGAATAAAATTGAGAAAGAATATTGAAACCAAATTAAGCCTGATCGATCATGCGCAATAAATCGTTGGGTTGGGGTTGTATATTATCGTCGGACAATTGTTGTTTGTAATGCTTGCGGATTTCATGAAATACATCCACATGGGCGTTGTAATCGGGGTAGGTCCAAGGCATGGGTTCGAAACGTTTGTTTTCAAAGCGGAACTCGACTTCAACATAGACGCCTTTGCCCAAATAGGTGCGATGGCTGTAATTTTTGGCGCTGGAGAGCACCACATTAAACAAACTCACATACCCTGGGTCCAAATTCACCTGGCGATTGCCATTGACAGAGAATTCACCTTCCAACTGAAAACAACGTTCTTTGATCTCAATTAAATCGGTTGGATCAATCAGTTTTTTGAACGTGAGAAACATTCGCCACAGGGGACTGCCCATTTCTTCTTGATAATACTGGGTATTATCAAAAGCAAAGGTTTCGCTTTGAAAATCAATTGAACCGAATTTCTCTTGCAAACGCTGAAGTATAGCTTGCCTTTCTTGTTCGTCGTGAAAAATAAGATTGACAAAGAGTTTAACTGGAACCATTTCAGAAACTTTTCGCAATGCAGAAACCTCTATCTACCTGAAATCGTTTTAGAACAAGACGGCTTGGCATCCTGCCTTCGCCTGCTTATTCTGTATGATAATGCGTGAACAATACCCAAAGCAGCCAAGGCGGCAATACAGAATGCAGAATCATAAAAGTATATCGTTATGTACTCTCTTTTTTCTTAGCTTACCTGCTCTGCTTTTTTTGGTCACCCTATTGGGGTTGGCTTTTCAAATATTCACCCTCACAGGGCGGATCGTGTATCCCATTGACGATCCCTACATCCACCTGGCTATGGCTCGGCATTGGGCCCAGGATGGGTTTTTCGGAGTCTCGCTGTATGGGTACAGCGCTTCTTCGTCATCACCGGGTTGGACATTGCTTCTTGGAGTGCTTTTTTATCTCTTCGGCAATCATGAGTGGCTGCCTTTGGCGCTCAACATTCTAGCGGGTTTGGGAGTGTTGGTTTTTCTTACCCAGTGGTTTCAGCGTTATATTCAACACTCAGCGGCTGCGGCCATTTCACTCATTTTCCTTATTTTTATCATCCCGCTTCCCGCTGTGGCCTTACTGGGGATGGAGCATTCGTTTCATATTCTGTTTGTGTTGTTACTCGTTCACCGCGCTGTGAACCTAATGCAATCACACCGGGCCAATTCATTTGACATCTATTTGTTTTTATGGACACTTTTGGCTACCGCTTGCCGTTTTGAAACAATTTTTGTGGTTGCGCCTTTGCTGGTTCTGTTTGGCATTCGCTGGGCATGGAAACCATGTTGCGCCTTGCTATTGGGATCGGTTGGAGAAATCGCTCTTGTGGGAGCGGTGCAAATAGCCAATGGATGGTATTTTTTGCCCAATGCGATTTTGCAAAAAACCATTCTGGCCATGAGCGGCTGGCAAAAAATTGAACAAACTTTGGATCGTTGGTTTGGGCAACTCTTTCACACTGCACACATTTTCACTCCATATGTATTGCTGCTGTTCGCATGGCTGCAATCGATCCGAGCGGGCAACGCTTTTACTTCTGTGAAAGGCCAACTTGCTTTTGTCGGGTTGGGTTCTATATTTCTGCATTGTGGGTTTGCCTCTCTGGGCTGGTTTTACCGTTATGAAGCCTACCTGATTGCAATTTCGGCCTTTGCGCTGGCGCCTTGGGCCAACGAAATAAAAAACGTGTTGAAGGCCTTGTGGTGGTATTTTGGCAATGCCTATGAACGTGGATTGTGCCGCTCTGTGTGCCTGCTGGGGATTGGGCTGTTGCCATTGCTTTTTTCGGCAAATTTGTTTTCGATCCAAAAGATCGTGCCCGGAGCGCGCAACCTGTATCAACAGCAATATCAAATGGGTTTGTTTCTCAACAACTATTATGAAGGCGAGATTGTCGCGGCCAATGATATTGGGGCAATAAATTATCTGGCCGATATCTACTGCCTTGACCTGATGGGCCTGGGCAGTTTGACGCCTTTGCGTGCCCGCATTCATCAACGCTACAACAAAGAAACCATCGCGGCGTGGTGCTCTCAACAAAACGCCAAGATTGCCATTGTGTATCAAAGTAGGTTTCGTTCAAAATTGCCCGAAGGATGGATCAAAGCGGGCGAATGGACCGTCCCCGAAAAAGTGACCGTGGCCGACCAGACGGTCTCGTTTTATGCCGTAGACCCGGCCGAGATGAATTCACTCTTGCAGCACTTGCGGGAGTTTCGCTTGAAACTACCTGAAGAAGTCGAAGTAAACTTGGCTCATTGGAAATTGGGGTCCAAATAAAATAGGCTTATGGTGGGTTGGTGTTATCCACCATATCACTGTATTTTGTTTCTTAGCAAAGAAAGGAGAATTTTATGATTCAATTAAAAGTTCAATCGTTCGGCAAAGCCTTGGGATTGCCACTGCCACAAGAGGTGTTGGAGGCGTTGGCACTGCAAGAAGGGGATGATGTTATCTTATCTCCATCTGAGAAAGGATTTGTCTTGTCCTCACAAAGTTTCAAAACCCAACAGCAACTCCAAGCGGGAGAAGAAGCCCTGAAGAATTTTCCCAATGCGCTGCGAGAGTTGGCGAAATAAACAATGTTTCGCTCAGAACCAGAATGGCTGGAACCGGCTGCAATCTTAAAAATACACGACCGGTTGATCGAGCAGTTCGCTGGGTCGAAAGGGATTCGTGATGCGAATTCCATGCACATGGCGCTCAACCGGCCCAAGCAACTCTACCATTATGAAACCCAAGACC
>CAZEZQ010000518.1:0-4784 GCA_964516245.1 uncultured bacterium
AGCCTGCCCGCCAAGGCGCGCAGGCCCCAACTTGGGGGAGGGGTTAGGAAGGCAAACATTATTATAGGATTCATTTTAAATTGGAGACAATTTACTTAAAACCAAAGGAGAAAAACCAATGCGCCAAATCTATCTACTCACCACAATGCTTATACTCACCATAATCGTAGCAAACAGCTACAGCGCTGAATCATCGAAAACGTTATCACTCGACCAATGGACCTACATTCAGGTGGATGACAATCGCGGCAAGTGGGGCGATTGGGATGAGCCCAGTTGGCTCAAATATTTCGGTTTGGATATGAAAGACGTCACGGGTGACGGTTACAAAGAAATCGTTTCAGGCCGCTATTTTTATCAAAATCCAGGCAACGGTATGGCCAGCGAATGGAACCGGATCATGTTTCCCATCAATGTTGACGGAATGCTCTTCATCGATGTGGATGGCGACAACTATGCGGATGTGATCGGAACCGCCTTGCCCAACGTTTATTGGCTGGAAGCCGAAGATCAGCAAGGCGGCCAATGGACGGTGCAAAGAATTGGCGATATCCCCGCCACCGGCCATGTAAACGGCCAGGGGTATGTTACCGCTCAGTTGGTGCCCGGCGGCAAACCCGAAGTTATTCTGGCTGCCGGAGATGGCACATACTATTTTATGATTCCACCTAATCCCACCAATGAAATTTGGCCACATGTCCGCATCAACAAAGACGTGATGGATGAAGGCATCGGGGTTGGCGATTTGGATGGTGATGGTGACAACGACATCGCCACCGGCAACAAAACGGGTGAAGAAGGTTTTGAATTGCTATGGTTTGAGAACCCCGGCGATGGAACCGGTGATTGGAAGCGGCATAAAGTTGGAGATTCTGAGCACGCCCCCGACCGCATTGTATTCGCCGATATCAATCAAGATGAGCGTTTGGATGTTGTGGTTAGCGAAGAGCGCTACCCAGGCAAAGAGCCGGATGCCAATTTGTATTGGTTTGAACAAACTGAAGACGGTTCATTCAATCGCCATACGGTCGTGACCCAATATTCTATGAACAATTTGGATGTTGCCGATATGGACAATGACGGCGCCCCGGACATCATCACCTGCGAACACAAAGGTCCCGATGAAAAACTGCAAATTTGGGAAAACGATGGGAAAGGTTCATTCACGGTACACAATATTGAACCTGGCTATGAAAGCCACCTGGGCGCCCGCGTGGCCGATATGGATAACGATGGCGACCTGGATATTGTGAGCATCGCTTGGGATGAGTTTAAGATGCTTCATCTTTGGCGGAACGATGCGATTCAATAATGGGAGCATTCCGGCTTGGCGGGAGCACGCCACGGCGCATTTTCAACCTCGCCCTCCCGAGGTAATGGGGGCATTCCGGCTCGGCGGGAGCCTCGCCCTCCTGATGTAATGGGAGCATTCCGGCTCGGCGGGAGCACGCCACGGCGCATTTTCAACCTCGCCCTCCTTGAACATTTATAATTTGAATTTCAATGTTTCACTTTATTTTTATTCTTAATGCTCCACCTTTTTCAAAAACAAATCAAACTTGTCTTCAAATTCGGGGGTGCGTTCGCTGGTGTGGCATTGCATGCACATTTCTTTTTCGGCGCCGCGGCGGATTTCGCCGGTGCCGAATTCATCCACATGGGCTTGCCCTGGGCCGTGGCAGGTTTCACATTGCACGTTGCGCAGTTGGGGTGATTCGCTGAAGCCTTTGTAGCCAACATCATGTTGATAGCCGGTAACGTTGTATTGCACGAGCTGGGGCACCCAATGGCGGTTGGTTTTGAGCAATTCTTCAAAACTGGTGGCGTGTTCGGTTTCTAACCACTGATTGTATTGATCTTCATGGCACTCTTTGCATTTTTCGGCTCCAGTGTAGCCACTGGTGTAACTTTGTTCCGCTTCAAATTCCATCAATGGATTCGGTTCACTCGCGGTCAAATTCAATTCTTCTGCTTTTTGCTGATAGAGTTCATCGAGGAAATCACGCATTTCTGAATTTTGATATTCATCGGCATGCAAAATGATCCGTTCATAAGCTACTTTTTCGATTCCAGCACCTTTGTTCACTTGCACTGTTACTTTCGAAACCGCATTGCCAGTTCCCGATGCGTTGGTCATCCACATTCCATCCAGTTCATGTTGGCCGATATCGATATTTTGGATAACAAAGAGGTCTGGTTTTTCCCCTTCATATTGATTGAGCCAAGGGAGAATATTTGGGACGGATTCACTGATGATCATTACTACAAAATCCACATTTTTGTTTTTGCGCAACCGTTGAACGAAGAGATCTAAATTCTTATTGGTATTCACGGTCAAATAGGTATCAGCGATTTTCAACTGATCTTGTAACGAGGGAATCGCCACAACCCCCACCTTCAAATCATTGACAGTAACAGTTTGATCGGTGCTCAAAGTAACTGAATTTTTACTATCGGATTGTTCCTCTACCGTCACATTTGTAGCCACATACCCCTGGCTTGATTCTTGGTTGGCGGGGAGCAATGCATTTGCTTTCATGAGATCGTCTTTGCTTAATGAGCGAATATCGTATTGAAGTTTTTGCATACCCTGTTGATACATATTCGACACTGCTGCGTCGATAGGCTCTTTGGTGGATTTTGGCATAAAACGGCCGATATCGATTACGATCGACGGTGTCGCCTCATTGCGTACCTCATTAAAATAGGCGGCCCGCGCTTCCAAGCCACCCAAACCATTGACGGCTTCCAACTGGGCTTTGGTCCCGCCGGTAATATACAAGTTGACGGTCTCGGCCTGCGCCGCCATCGATATCGTTAGCAAGAAAACCAAAGCAAAAGTCGTGTACATCATCTTCATGTTGAATTCTCCTTCGTTGTGTTTAATACACCGGCACTACTTTGCCGGGGAAATGCTGTATCAAAATTGGTTCATTCCCTATGGGGGGCCAGTTTTGCTCTGATTCGTTAGCCTCTTCAATGGCGTGATCTAATTCATCCTCACTGAATCCATAATCATAGGCGCGGTTCATGTTGGCTGAGGGCAAAAACCCAACCCGCGCCCGGTCTTTATCATTGAAAAACAAATAACATTGCAGCATCTCTTTGCCCCCAATAAAAAATTCTTGATGGCGATGCACCGGCACTTCCAACACATAATCAATTTGGCCATTTTCGACTGCGTTGGTGAATTCACGGTGATGCAACACCAATTTCGCGAACAAACCATCCGACTGCGATAGGCCGATTACATATTTCTGCGCATCGGGAAAAAACTGCAAAAATTCTTTGGCCTTGGGTGAGTCAAGCGCGATTTGATGAACCCGTTCGGGGGTAATTTGCATTGATTTTTCTTGCGAAATCGCAAACAAGATAAACAAACCGGGGAAAACGATCCCGATCAATAACGAGCCCACAAGCGTCGGCCATAGCGGTGTGCCAAGAAAATGATAAGGGAAAACAAATAAAATGACCGTGATAGCGACCATGCAAATATATTTGTCTTTTTCCATCGAAGCGGGGGTGCGCTTTTCCCAGTGCAATAGCATATCCACCGGCCACCAAAAAAAGACCAGCAGCAACAAGCCGCCGGCAATCTTCACATACACTCGCGGCACAGGTTCAATCAAATCAGTCTTTTCTAAAATAAAACCGAAGAAAAAAAAGAGAACTCCGGCGGTTATGATCATCAAGAAAATATTGGGTGAGATTCGTATCATCGCTTTGCCAAATGAAGCCGTAAACTTAAAATAACTATAAAGTCTGCGTAAGACCTTGGAGCGCAGGCGTCCCCGCCTGCAATATATAAGACGCAGGCAGGATGCCTGCATCACAATTGCAGGCGAGGATGCCTGCGCTCCAAATGCAGGCGAGGACGCCTGCGCTCCAAACAGACTTTTTGCTAGACTGTCTTAATAGAAATAATACTGAAACAATAAGGATCGTCAATTCATGTCCAGCCTATCATGGAGCACTCATTTTTCCCGACTAGCGCAAAACACTCATCCACCGCAGATCAGCTGGCTGATGTCCAAAGCCTTGGAAACACCAGGCATCATATCACTCGCTGCGGGGTTTGTAGATCAAAATTCCCTGCCCTACCGCCGTGTTGGCCTTGAAATGGCCAAAATGCTGGAGGGGTATGAAAGCGGCTCGAAGGCGTTGCAATATGGGACCACCCGCGGCGATGCGGAATTGCGGTCCACCCTGTTCCAGAAATTACAGAAAGAAAATGTCATTGCCAAAAATTCGAATACCAACGAAGATTCTGTTCTGATTGGATCGGGCTCGCAGCAAATCTTGTATTTGCTCTGCGAAGCCCTGCTTGATGAAGGCGATATACTTTTGCTGGAAGCGCCAACCTATTTTGTCGTGTTGGGCGCGTTTCATTCACGCGGGGCACGGACCATTGGTTTGGATACCGACGAAGAAGGCATTCGAACCGAAGCCCTGCGGGAGTGCCTGGAACAACTGAAAAACGATGGCCAACTGCACCGCGTCAAAATGCTCTACGCCATGACCTACTCGGCCAATCCCACTGGCATATCGTGGAGTGAAAACCGCCGGAAAGAAATTCTCTCGGTGCTGCAGGAGTATCGTGAATCAGGCACACCAATCCTATTTTTGGAAGATGCCGCCTACCGCCGTTTGGGGTTTTTCGATCAGCAGCCAAACGCTGTAAAACATTTCGACAATGAGAATGATTTCGTTTTTTACACCGAATCGTTTTCCAAAACCTTTTCTCCCGGCATGCGTTTGGGCTTTGGCGTGGGGCCGCAGGAAAT
>CAZEZQ010000519.1:0-3218 GCA_964516245.1 uncultured bacterium
TAAGCACCGCAGGGGCTGGGGGGATTCGGCGGAATAAGAAAAACCAGACCCCCCCCTACCCACCTTAATAAGGGGGGAATTCCAAGGTTCACATTTGTGGGTAAAGATCAATTTAGGGAATACTAACCAAAAATATCCAAAGTTTTACAAATGTAGGGGCAGACCCCTGTGTCTGCCCCGAATACTGATGATATCGCGCTTAAATCAATTCTGTGTGACAATCTCTCAAGCAAGAATCGAAACCCCCAATTTATTGTGAATCGTCTTCAGTTAAATTTTGGGGCAAAGAATCAATGGATATTGGTACTTCTGACTCTTCTGGCAATGACTCATCTTCAGACGGTTCTTCCGTCTCTCCAGCCTCCTCTTGCTCTTCTAAAGAAACATTGGAAGCCTTATTGATAATCGTATCGAGTTTGCTTGTTTCCACTTTGAAATATTCTGTTGGGTTTTCACGCTTTCCAATATAAGCATTTTCATCCGGGGCTTCGGCAAACACAATGGTATCTGTAGCCTCGTCGGTTTCCAACGTGATTGTGGCTGCTGGAGAGTCGAAACTGATGCCTTCAGGCAATTGAACGACAAATTCATCCACTTCCAACCCCACGATATCCCGGTTCAAAGAAGAAACATCATTATAAACGGCTGTCCCTTCTTGGGGTTGCTGCAGAATCCAATCGCCTCCACTTTTGCTGGTTTCGAAGATGGTGTCTCCGGCGCTAATGGTGACGCGTTGCAATTCCCAGGATTTTAATGGAGTAACCTTCTTCAGCCGCAGTTCATCAATCGATTTGGGAATCTTGTTGTAATCATCTAACGAGACCGCAAATACATTCCTTTGCGCTTCCCGCTTGGCATAGATGAGGCCGGATGGATTGGTGGCCCCCATTAAGAGAGCTTTTGATGACCACGAGGCTTCATTGTTGGCCTCGCCCGACCAGAACGTCAGTTTGGTGGCCGCTTCAATCAGCCCATAGGCTTCGTAATTTTCTTCTTTCAAGTCTTCTTCGATGAATTGTTGAACTTCGCTGTTAGAAACCTGATTCACCAAATCATCAATCAAAGTTCCATTGGCTCGGGCGCTGATGGGTTTGCTGATGACCCAATCTCCCTGGCTCTTTTGTAGAACAACATCCAGTTCTGAATGTTGAATGTCGACCTTCTGCACTTCATCACTCTCAAGCGACAAAACGGTTTTGTCGCGAAAGTCATAAAGGCTTTTGTCGGCATTGTTGAACACCGAGGTCATCACGGTAACCACATCACTCGAATTTTTGATGAAAGCGTAGTATTTCCCGCTTTGAGTCGGGGTTTCATTTCCAAAGGCGATGGTCGAAACGATTTCTTCGCCTTCATCCTCTTCAGAGCCTTCTTCTTTTTTAACCCCTTTTAAGGTGACTTCCACACTTGGGTCTTGTAGGCCGTAGGCAGCAAGATCTTCCGGGTCGCTCACCAATACCCGTTGGCGTTTCCCGCCTGCAATAGAACTCACCAGTGAATTCCAGTTTGAGCTATCTCCAGGAAAATCAATGGGCTCGACAATCCGCCAATTGTCGCCTTCTTTCCGGGCGACAATGTCTTCCAGACGGTTCACCACTTTGACTTCGGTCACCTCATCCGTCCCCAATAGAGTGAGCTGTTCTTCTCGCTCTTCTTTCGCCTCCCGCTCTTTGGTGGCTTCTTTGTCCCACAAAAAAACCATGACGATAATGGCTAAGATCACTAGAAATATGAGGTTGGTTTTCATGCCTTTCATGATACTCCCCTTCTCCCTTTCTTATCCTCGTGTGAAATGACGAATTGCGATAATGACCGTGCCGAAAATTGCCATCAAAAGGGGGATGATGAATAAGGAAGTGTAAAACACGAAGTTTCCTTGTGGCTGTGTAATCATTACCGGTTGTCCGGAAGTATCTTTGGGCCGGATGGAAATCAAGTCTTCTTGTTTTGACAACCAATTCACGCAGTTCAAGAAAATATCCATACTGGAACGGATGTTCTGGTTGTTGATAAAGTCTGAGTCGCCAAAAACAATAACCCGCGCTTCCGGCTCTTCTTCCAACTGTTCCACATTGCTCTCGTCAGATTCATCACCTTCGAGCATCTCATCGGTTTCGGAGGTTTCACCGGTCGCATTCAAAACCACCGGTTTGCTTACAGCCACCGCCAAATTCAACGGACCAGACAAATCATTTTCATCTTTTTGTACGGTTCCTTGCTGCTTCATCTGCTCGATATTGGTCTCTCCGAAACTTCTATTGCTGGTTTTGAAAAGGGGCGAACCTTCCACATCCAATCCTTCCGTTTCCAAAGCTATACTTTGAGCCATCGGGAAGGGGAGGGCTGGAACTTGGTTGCCCATTTGATTGACGATGGGGTGATCGCCCACTTCGGCTATAGTTGGGGCGATGGCGCTGCCTCCAAACATCTGCATCAGCGGATTGTTATCCACAATGTAGTTGTTCTGCAAGACCACGCCGAATTCTTCTTTCAGAAACTGATCCAGTCCGGAGTCGGCTTCAGGATCGATAAGAAACATCAGCTTGCCGGCATTGTTGGCATAATCACGCAAGGCGTCGATTTCCGGCTGCAGGAAAGGTGTTTTGGGTTGCACGACAATCAGCCCCACTGCATCATCGGGCACTTCACCGGTCTCAAACAACTTAACAGTCTCAACTTGATATCCTTCATCCTGCAAAAGGCCTTCAATGCCCGCGATCCCCTGCCGGTCCGAATTCTCAAGCGAGCGCTCGTTGTGGCCTTGGGTGAAATACAGTTTCCGGTTTCCGCCTCTCACCAATTTCAAAAGGGCATTGGTGAGGTTGTTTTCGTTTACCGGTGAAACCTTTTCATGCTGTTCAGGGATCTCACTGTCTCCGCCGCCGGTTTTTACATATACCGCATTCAGCGTAACCGGCGCCAATTCCTGCACCTTTTCAGGATTCTTTTCGGCGTCGATCACCTCATAACTGATTTGGTCTGAAAACCGTTGATACAGATCCAGCAGTTCCATAGTTCGTTGATTTTGAGTTTGAGCCGTGATGTACAACAACTGAACTGGATGCTCCAAACTCTTTAGCAAATTCCGGGTTTGAGACGCCAGAGTAAATTTTTTGCTTTCCGTGTAATCCCATAAGGTGCTGTATTTGGAAAGCAGCAACTGCAGAAATATCAAAATCACCAGGAAGATAATGGCTCCGATGAACACATTGGCTCCT
>CAZEZQ010000519.1:3228-4782 GCA_964516245.1 uncultured bacterium
GGCTCCTTGAAGGGTTTTTTGCTTGGTGATCAGGGCGGAAAGATAGTTCACATTTTGCGCCACATACACCAACAACACCACGCCCCCAATTATCAGAGGGACGGCGCTGTAAGTGTTGATTTCTGTAATGATGGCCCAAATCAATAAGCCGATGACGAGAGCCGCGATTCCAATATAAACGAGAAAAGTATTTTTTGATTGCATGGTTATCCTCTCCATCGATGGGATTCAAGTACACGTAACGTTAAAAACAAAAAGAATAGCGAAAACAAGATGTAAAAGGATATATCCGCCGTATCGATCACGCCTTGGCTGAATTGTTCGAAATGAGCGTACACCGATATGCGGTCGCATATTTGACCCAACGTGCCAGGCTGGATTTCGTCAACGAAACCTATCATCCACAACACCAGCAGCAGCGCGAAAGCAATCACGCCTGCGACGATTTGGTTTTCAGTGAGAGACGAAGCAAATATCCCTATCGAGAGAAACGCAAGGCCGATTAAGAACACCCCCACATAAGATGCCAATACACTGGGGATATAGGTTTGATCGGGAACGATATAGCTCGAAATCACAATATAAAGCAATGTTGGAATCACCATTCCAACAAATACCGTTACCGCGGCCAAATATTTACCGAGAAGAATTTGCAGGTCGGTAATGGGATAGGTGAAGAGCAATTCAATGGTCCCCATTTTTTTCTCTTCGGCAAAAATCCGCATGGTTAATAAGGGCATGATAAACAACATCACAAAGGTCATGACGTTTGTGATGCCCAGCAGAACAGTTTCGGTATAATTGGGAAGGGCCATTTGCCTGAACTGCTGCTGCATCATTGCCTGCCGGCTAAAGTCCACATAAGCGGCAAAATACATATAAAAGAAGAGACCGCTGATAATCAGAAAAAATGTATAAAGAACGTATGCCAAAGGTGAAAAGAAATAGGTTTGAATTTCCCGCTTGTAAATCGACCAAATGTTAGACATTCGAGACCTCCTCTTTTTCACGGGCTATGATATCTACAAAGATTTCTTCGAGTGAAGGTTCCATAGAACGAATTTCATACAGGGGCCAGTTTTTGCCCACGATCCGGTTCGCCAATTCCGGCCGCAGATCGTGTTGAGTGTTCAAGTTCATCGAGACTTGGCACAAGCCTTCACTTCCCGCCATATCCAGGCATTCAAGTTTGGTGATCCCTTCAAATTGAGAGAGCTCTTCGTGAACCTGGCCTGACGGCGCTTTCACGATCAACTGCAGTTGCTGGGACGAAGATGCGCGCTGTTTCAATTCCCCTACCGCGTCGGACGCCACAATGCGGCCTTGATGGATGATCAATACACGCTCGCAAATCATGCTCACTTCGGGAAGAATATGAGTTGATAAGATTACCGTCCGTTTCCCGGCCATGTTCTTGATCAATTCGCGAATTTCGCGTATTTGGTTGGGATCGAGGCCCACAGTGGGTTCATCCAAAATCAACACTTTGGGGTTGCCGATCAGGGCTTGCGCCAACCCCACACGCTGGCGGTACCCTTTGGAGAGTTTCCCAAT
>CAZEZQ010000520.1:0-4777 GCA_964516245.1 uncultured bacterium
GTACGCCCACCAAGGCGCGTCTATGACCTGCGCTTCAAAAAAGACTTTTTGCCGGATTGTCATTTATCGGATTCGATTCTTACAAGTGCAATATCATCAGCATTCGGGGCAGACACGGGGGTCTGCCCCTACAATGGTAAAATTTCATATATTTTGATTAGACTTACGCCAAATGTTTTCCAAATGGTGTCAGCGCCAAAGTGGCAAGCTTAAAATGCTGCAGCCCAAAGGGAATCCCGATTATCGTGATTAAGAATATGATGCCCAGTATAATGTGAATAAGGGTAAGCAGCAGCCCGGCACAAAGCAGCCAAAGCACATTCAGTGGGGTGGAAACTACCCCATAACCACGATAACATTGCACGCACTGGCCAAACGGTGCTACACCAAGGAGTGACATTTTGATGCATTGCACCCCCGCTGGGATCCCGATAATGGTCAAACACAAAATCACCCCACCGAACAAATACCCAAAAAACACCAAAAAGCCACCACAAATCGTAAACCAAAGCAAGTTAAACAATAACGCCATGGGTTAGTTTCCCTTCTAAACAGGGGATGATTGTTATTCCCCTCCCAATATTGGGAGAGATTATGGGAGAGATTATGGTAGGGTTGAACGGATGCGATAAGCGAATCTTTTAACCCCCTCCTAACCTCCCCTATTTCATTGAGGGAGGAATTAAGAGCCCATTTAGCCTTATTTGATGGATCAGACAGTATGACATATCAACAATCCCATACGAACTTCAACCCCAAAAATTTCATATCACAAATTTTCTTTCGCTTCAATCTTTTTCTTATTCGCTTTGGGAGGGACATCTTTTGAGATCAAGCAAATAATCGTCTGTCCGGGCTCGGTTTTAGATGGATTGTCTGCAGTGAAAACAGACACCCGCTTGTTTTCATCGATCAAAAAGAGCGGTAATGTGTCTTCACCATACATAGTTTTCAGGTCTTCAAGTTCAAATTCTTCAGTCAGGTTGGTTTTCTTGATCATTGAACCAGAAATGAAGCGGTGGTGGAGATACGAGTAGGTGGCTTCTTCCGAAAAGAGATAGCGTCCACGAAGTGATTTGGGGGTGTATCCCGCTTTGCTGCCCTTTTCGCCCTCATCCGGTTTCAACTGATACACCTGCGCCCGGCCAAACTCATCCATAAAATGCAAGGCGGCGAGCGAGTTGCATTCATCGTTGGGGGTCATAGCCAATAGGCGGCCGATGCCCGGGATCAACATGTACTCAGTCAAGGCATTGCCGTAATGGGCTTGTAGGCCTTCAAGCCGGGCATCGTGCACATTCTTGCGGTTGGTATCAACCAGCTGGACATTAATCCCGACTTCTTCAAGCACCTTAGCCATATTGCGCACCCATTTGTGCGCGCCCACAAACAATATGCCCTGGGGGTTGGCCTGCGCCAATTTCAACCAGCGGCCCAGCGGCCCGGCGGTAAGGCCGTAGACTAAAACAGTTCCGATAATCACCAAAAAAGTGTAGGGCACCAACACTTCAGCGCCGGCATACCCCTTTTCTTCAAGCCGCAGTGCAAAGATAGACGCCACCGCCGCGGCCACAATGCCACGCGGCGCCATCCAGGCAATGAAAGCACGCTCTTTCAGGTTGAGATCAGAGCCGATTGTGGAGAGATAAACCGCCACCGGACGAATGAACAAAATCAACACAATCAAGAAGGGGATACTGCGCAAACTCACACTATACAGATGGCTAGGATCGATTCGGGCCGCTAATAGCACAAATAGGCTTGAGAGCAGCAACACCACCAGATCTTCTTTGAAATCCATAATGTGTTGGATATCAACTTGTTTTTGGTTGGCCAAAACAATGCCCATCACCGTGACTGCGAACAATCCCGATTCATGCTGAAAGTGGTTACACAATACAAAGATGCCCACCACCACCATCAACACCAATGGATTGTGCAAATAGTCAGGGGCCCAATAGCGCCGCAACACCCAATAGACGATAGCAGCCCCGGCCAATCCGAAGAGGGAACCAAAAACAATGGTCTTGCCAATTCCCGCGAAAATCAGCCAGGTGGCATTGCTCTCACCCGCTTCCCAAATGGCTTCGAAAATCAACACCGCCGCCAAAGCCCCAATGGGGTCGATTAATATGCCTTCCCACTTCAACACCGAACCCACCTTGGCCACCGGACGGATGTGGCGCAGCAGCGGCAGAATCACGGTTGGACCAGTGACAATCAAAATGCCGCCAAAAAGTATGGCAAGGCTCCAATCCATCCCCAACAACCACTTAGCGGATAACGTAGCAAGTATCCACGTAGCTAACGCACCCACAGTGACCAATTTGGTGACCGCCCCGGCTGTGTTTTTGAGATCGCTAAATTTCAGCCCCAAGCCGCCTTCAAACATGATGATGGCAACTGAGATCGATACGATGGGCAACAGCAAATCACCAAACAGGTCATCAGGATGCAATACACTCAATACGGGCCCTACCAAAAATCCGGTGAGCAGAAGAACCAATATCGAAGGGATATGGATGCGCCAAGCCAGCCACTGCGCAACCACTCCAAAGACCAAAATGGCGCAAAGTTCAATCAAAACGTGTTCAGTCAAAAACCCACTCCCATAATATTTTTATAATTTTTGCACTATCTCTCATGCGAATGAATGGTTGAATATTTTATATCATTGTGAATGGGATATCAGAGGCGCAAATTTGATTTATTGATATTCAAATGAAATTAGATACCGTGTAAATCTTACTCAATTTCTCCACTCAAATCTCAAATTTCATATTGGTGGAAGATAGAAATCAACCCACATAAGTTATTGTTGTGAAATATTTGCATAATTTATTCTACATTTTCACAACAGTGCGAAGTATAGAACCATCTTTCAATTCAAATAAATCGTTTTAATTGAAAAAATTGGAATTGAGAATGTATAACTATGAATTATCACAAACACTTATAACACTTTTTTAACACTGGAATAAAAAATGCTGGAAATAGATTTTCCAATTGGTTATTTCCATTGGGAAACAAGTGTGTTTTAAATCTCTACGCCGCTTGGTGTGACCCTCCAATAAAATATTTTTTCAAAAGAGGTGTAAGCATGAGAAATTTTATGGAATTTTATTCATCGAGAATTTTGTTATTCTCTTTTTTGTCTGTGTGTATATTATTTGGGTTAAGCAATGTGTTCGCGCAATCTCACATGAATGTGAATATTGCTGAACCATGTCCGCCCGACACAGAAGACATGCTAATTGATAGCATGGAAGATGCCGCAGGCAATGTGGTTGAACTACGCTGTGAAAATGGCATGTATATTCTGCGATTCATTCGTCCGGATGGCAGCAGCCGGGTGATCGGGAAATGTATTTATCCCTGGGGTGAAAACGCCGGGTGGAAATCGGTTAACGCGGAAGGCGTTTTCGACGAAATTACCTGGTACAACTACGAAGGCCACGACGGCCATAACAACAATGCCCCAGTGCATGACACCAATGGTGATGGCCGCGAAAACCGCGATTGTTACATTTATGATGTCGATGAAGACACCCTGGCCGTTCGCCGCGATGATCGCAGTACAAACCAGACTGCCAAATGGGAAGGCCGATCAAACCACAGATGGATCCATTGGGTTGGATAATCCAGTGATATCCGAAGCCTTTGTAGATGAAGAAGGGGCTTTGGTGATCGTGTATGAGCCGGATGTGGGGAATGTATTTACTCCCTTCTTCCAACTCTCTGCTCCATCGGGAAGCAGTCAAGAAGTAACCGTCGAATTCGACCGGCTTGAAGGTTTTTACCTCGATGAAAACTTCACATACAACCCCGATTTGTTCATGCGCAAACAGCAGTAACACAAAAAGGAGCCACCCAGCAAAGCTGGGTGGCTCCAAAATATTTCTTCCTTTAACCCAAATCTATCAAATCCGCGTACCATATAGTATCATCCTTGGCATAGTCTCGCTGTATTGCCGGCCATCAAACCCACCCAGCGCGCCGAGAACATGCAAATCAACCTGGCGCCACATCTTCACCATCTCAGTGTACGTATAGAGCCGTACAGATTCATGAAACTCCTTTTTATACCCATCCTTTTGAATGGTGATGTCTTTTTCGATACGGGTTTGGTCTCTTGTGAGCGAACGGCGTTCGGTGATTGTGTAATCACCATTTTGCCGCAGGCTTTCGGGGATCAGCGTTTCTTTAACATGCCGGGGGTTGAGATAATCCATCAAAAACCAACCACCACCATGCTTTAGGCTGCGGGATATTTCAGACAACACCCGCATGTTTCTTTCATCATCAAAATAGCCGAATGAGGTAAAAAATGAGAAAACGCCGTCAAAAGCATCATTCACAAAGGGCAGGCGCTTCATATCGCTGCGAACGTAATTCTCAAAATCTTCCAATCTGAGGGCCTGATCGAGCAATGCCTTTGAAAAATCCAAACCGGTAATATTCTCAAAACCCGACCGGTGCAACGCCCGGCAATGGCGGCCGTTGCCACAGCATAAGTCAAGAATTTTGTGGTGCTTGGCCAGCGGAACAACACTCAGCGCGGTGTGCACCTCATCATCCGCCTGCTCTTCGTCACGGTGTGAATAGACATCCAAATAAACTTCATTGAACCAGTCTTTCCACCAGGTTTTGTCGGGTTGTTGGGCCGGTTGTTGATTAATTGTCATAGTTTCATCCATAACCAATATTGTACCTCACTCATATAATGCAGAAAGGAACGGCTTCTTCCAAACGGAAGGAGGGCAACTCTCCAAGCGGG